>CAIZCB010000417.1 GCA_903931355.1 uncultured Pseudomonadota bacterium | reverse complement strand
TTGGCGCAACCGCCCAAGCGGGTATGACCGGCCCATTTACGGCAGGCATTGCCTCAATGAATGTTGCCTCAACTTCTAATTCGAGCAATGTGATTGGCGGCATACAGCAAATTGGTCAGCAGTCCTTAGGTCATATGATGGAGATTAAATCTTCGGTTGATAGCCAATTAGGGGTTCATCAATCTAAACAAAGAGCCCAGCAATCTTACGACTTCAATACTGATATGAATGATTTGCGTCCAACTGATGCGCGTGGTTTTCCTAATGAATTGGATGCTGAGTTTCACAAAGTGTTTAACCGCAATTAATTTTAAATCTCATCGTTTATTTATCTTTTACGGAATTGTTATGAAAAAAATCTTGCTTGCTACTGCGCTTATTTCTTCAGGATTAGTTGGCTGCGCGTCTCAAACCGGTTGGAAGCCAACCGTCGATACCAACAATAATCAAAGTTTTAGCAATAATCAAAATAGCCAGAATACCCTTAACAATCAGAGTTTTGGCAATAACCAAAGTTATGGAAATAATCAGGGCTCTAATCAGTTAAACCAAGACATGAAAGAATGCGAAGCCTTAGCCTCCGAAGCTTCGGGTGGAACTGCGACAGAAACTGCAATCGGTGCTGGTGTGGGTGGCTTGCTCGGTGCCGCCGGTGGTGCCGGTATTGGTGCTTTAGTGGGTGGTAAAGCCGGTATTGGTGCGGCAATTGGGGCTGGTGCCGGTGCGCTTGCGGGTGGCGCTAAACAAGGTTTGCAAGCGGAAGACCAATATAAACGTGCTTTTAACAGTTGCTTAAGACAGCGTGGACATAAAGTGGCTAATTAAGTGCTAGAAAGCGGGTTACTTTCAATACCAATTGTTAGCTTCGACATTCCGACGAAGGGGGGAATGACGGTATTATTGTTAGGCATGATGCAAACTAAAATTCTAATCTCACCCAAGCTCGCTATTAGAGTTTAGGGCTAATAATTCAATTTTTACCGCTACACCAAGCAACCTAAACGACCATGTGCCAGTCGGTTAGGTTGCTGCGGTGGCAATAGGTGCCGATTACAGCTATCACCAGTAACCAGTGAAATTGCTGTAAATGCCAATCCCAAATAGTGACAGTGACTTTCATGATCCTTAATCGCGTAGATAATTGTTAAAAAAGCTAACGGTTCTGTCTCAAGCTAGTTTTGCGGTGCCTGCGTCATAGCGTAGTGTGGGTGAGCGTTAAAAAATCCCCCACGCTTAGAAAAACACTGCTTTTACCAACCTACACTCAAACCAATTTTAATTGCGTTATTTTGGTAAGCAGATGAACCCAAGGTTCCCTGATACCCTGCATTGAGATAAATCCCTTTGATGGTTTTATAACTAATACTGGCATCAAATGAGCCCATATTAATCGGCATACCAAGATTATTTAATGCATATAACTGACTGGGAGCGTTTAAGTTGTATATGGTTTGTAGAAAATGAGTGTCGAAACTGTGTGAATATTGAATTTTTAAGGCCGGTGTAATGGTGCCTGATTCCAGATAAAAATCGTAAGAGCTTTTAACACCGCCAGACAAAGACTTAAAACTGACATTGGCTTGCTCAAAAACAAGCGCCGAGTTACCCACCCCGTTTTCACTATAAGCATTCAGTCGTCCTGAAATGATATTACCGCCGATAGATGGCACTATTTTTAAGCCGCCAGCTTGGAACAGATTACTGACCGACAAACTACCAAATGCAACATCAGCGGTTCGGTTACCAAAAACTAACTGCTTTTCGGCTGTTGAATAGCGACTATTATCAAAAGCAACATCGCCATATCCCGCTAAACCATCAACAAACCAATCTTTAAAGGGTTGATAGCTGGCATAAAAGCTGCCGGTGGTTTGATGCGATTTAGTTTGGCTACCCAAATCATCGATTTTAGTAGTATCGCTACCATAACCAAATGCAACACCCACTACAGAATCGGGGCGTAATTGATAGTCAACACCCGCTGTGGTGCCTTGTGAATTAAATTTATTTTTATTGCCGCTGGCATCAAATGAACCAAAATCAAAATTGCCGCTAGTCCACAAAGAAAACTTTGACGATGCAAAATTCGACTGATTAACAGTGCTTAAATGATCTTGGATGTTATTAATTTGCTGATGACTAAATCGTTGTAGCGCGAAGCTTTGCGCGATAATTTGGGCTTGTACAGTTGAGTCTAACGATGAATCGGTAGTCGTTTTAAGCCTTAATATCAGATGTAGCGTGCTTTCTTTTTGAATATTGTAATCAGCCAGTGTTCGACCATCTTCAAGCTGTTTGCCTGCAAAAATCAAGCGTTGTTGATCGGGCGGTATGCCTTCTTTATCCTGAATTTTCGCCTTAACATTTTCAATCGAGTCAGAAGGTTCGACATCTAAAGTAATAGTTTTGCCAGTCAGGGTTTTGACAAAAATTTGCATACACCAAGCAACAGAGGGGGTTAACAGCAAGCAGCTTAGTAATAGTCTGACAATGATTGATTTCATTAAATTAGTTATAAAGTTTAGATTTAAAACTGCCAAAAATATTGGTGTTACAGTCGTTCAAGTCGCCGCTGCCGTTAAGAGCCTTCTTTTTTCAAAGGCGGATAAAACACACCAATCCTTAACTGAATGGCAATCAATCGTAGGCCGAAATAAGCGCAGCGTTTCCGGCGAAGGTTTTCACGGTTTTGATAAGTTCTCTGCCCGCAATGCTTCGCTTATGCGCGGTTACCTATCATTTAAAAATAACTTGTAATAAAAAGCCCCGAAGATCGGATGATCAACGAGGCTTTTTACAAAACGGTTTAAGACTTAGAAACCCATTGAATAAGTTAAATAGGCCATTTTGGTATCAACTGACTGGAACGATTCTTGTCTGTAGACACCTGTCAAACCAATGCGGTGGCCTTTAGCCAAGTCGTATGACGCACCGAAAGAGGTTGCCAAGCGGCTTTTTTGCATATTTGGGTTGAAATCAATGCTGGTTAAACCATCCAAACCGCTGGCTGTATAACGGCTGGTATAGTTATGCATGTCTTGTTCCAAACCTGCACTACCTTGTAGGCCAATTTGGTCAGTCAATCTACCCGAAGCGCGTAAACCAACCAATGCGGTTAAGCTTTCTTGATTCAATCCAGCGTAGCTTAAAGGTGAGATTAAATCGGCTTGTTCGGTATAACCTGATGTAGAAACCGAGGTATGACGAACGCCCAAGTAAGGTGAAGCCACCCAATTAGGAGCAACTCTAAATCCATAGCTCAAGGTACCTGAACCTGACAACGTATCGATGCCAGTTTTGCCATAACCTAATTCAGAGGTACCAACTGCGACGCGATTGATGTCCAGTTTGCTGTTGTTATAACCAGCAGCCAATTTGGCTTCAAAACCGGTTTGATCTGGGTTTTCGTTCCATACCGCAAACACACCTAATAATGGTGTATTGCTACTTAATGAAGCGACGCTGCCAGCTTCAGTGTTATAGAGATTTTGATCAACATAACCACCGATACGGGTGTGATCGTCTACACGATAGCCACCGATAACCATGGCGCTGGTGGTATTAGCGTGTGAGTTAGAAGCGTTGCTATAACGACCGCCGGTTGATAAACAAAAACCTTTGCTATCGAAATATGAACAATCGTAACTTAAGCTATTG
>CAIZCB010000416.1 GCA_903931355.1 uncultured Pseudomonadota bacterium | reverse complement strand
GTCCAAACTTTGCTTCCAAGCTACAGTTATCGCCAATACAATTTGACAAGTCTCCCTTCGGGAACCTGGTACAAGTTCGCATTAGATGTCTCCGCAACATCCGCATCAATCTACCTTAACAATCAACAATTAGCAGCCACTAGCCAAACCAGTGTTATCATGCGATCGTATGATGTCGAGTGTTAGTGTAGTGTTATGGCAGATTTATACAGATAAGTAATACTTAAGCTGGGATTATCATCATTTGCAGTCTAACGGCGCGAGGCTTTTACAGCTCCGAGACCTTTAACGCTTACTGATATTTATTTATGTTTCCTGCAAAATATTTTTCTTGGTGTGCTTTATTAGCAATTGCCTGTAATAGTGCTAGTGCAGACCAAGAGCCTTCTCTGCCTGAAGTGGTGGTCGAAGCGGAATCGCGCGATAGCGTTGCCGCACAACTCGGCCAAGATGCTGAATTTAAACGTGCCAATTTAGATGCTGTTGGTAAAGCTGATTTGAATGGTGTGTTCCGTAGCATTGCTGGTGTCAGTGTCGCGCAAAGTAACGCTAATACCACCTCAGGCTTACAATTACGTGGGGCCAGTGGTGGATTAGGTCTGATTAATTTGGATGGCGTACCCTTATTTAACAGTTTTGTTGGTTATTTCCCTCTTAGCCATTACCCGCTTGATTTGTTTGATAATCTTAAAGTTACTCGCGGTGTTGGGGGGGAGCGTGATAGTAGTCGTACCTTAGGTGGATCAATCAACCTATCCAGTCGCGAAATCAAGCCGGGCAAGGCTTTTTTGCATAGCGAGGCCGGTAGTTACGGCACTGTGCGTAACCATTTAGGGGGGGGCATTGGTGGTGATTTCGGTGATTTAACCATGATCGCTGGGCGCACCGATATTTTTGAAGGTGTTAGTCAAGCAGGTCCGCAAAATGGCGCGACCGAGCGTGATAACTTTGATATGACCAATGGCCTGTTGCGTTGGAATAAGGAATTTACTCGTGGCAGTTTGGATAGCTCCCTTTATTTTGTCCGCACTCATGAAGGCATGGATGGGCCTGGAATCTTGCCTAATCGCAAAATAGGCTGGTCTGATGATTTAAATGGCTTTGTTAACCAAGAAACTTGGGTCGCACAAACTCGCGGCAGTTATCAAGTGACTGATAACTGGAATAGTTCGTTAAGGATGGGCTTTACTCAAGATCAACAAAGCGGATGGATTGGTACTTTGCCGCGTGGATCTTTATCCATGAATTTAACCAGTCAGCTATGGCTCGGTCGTTGGGAAAATAGCCATCGTTTTGCCTTTAATCAGCAACAGCAAGATGCTTTTCGTTTAATTTGGGCACTAGAGTCACAGCAGCAGCATGCTGTAAACCCTGTTAATGCATCGAATTTTGGATTGACCAATACTCTGATTAGCCCCTTGCTGCGTAGCGAAATCGAGTGGGGCGATTGGTTAGCCAGTAGCGAGGTGCGTTTTGATCATTACGATCAGTATGGTGGTGGTCATACTGTATTCAATGCTAGTAGCGGTTGGCGGTTGAATCCCGAAATGTTGATTTGGGCTAAAGGTGGGACGGCTTATCGTCCTCCAGCGGTTAACGAATTATTGCATTCCGTTTTTGGTAGTCCAACACTCAAAGCAGAAAGCAGTATTGGTGGTGAAGTTGGTTGGAGCTGGAAACGCAAAAATGACCAAATCAGTGTGACCGGTTATTTGCAAAGCTATGAAAATTTAATTTTGTTACAACAAGTTCTCAGCATAGGCTCTATCCGAGCGGCTAACATGAGAGCTGATATTTTTGGGGTGGAGTTACAGGCAAAACATGCTTGGAATACTGTTCTAAGTAGTGGTTTTAATTACACGTTTATGGATGCACGTAATCCACAAACCAATTTAAAAACGCCTTACCGATCCCCGCACCAAGGACAATTCTGGACTGAATGGCACGTCATGGAGCCAATTAGTTTACGAGTCGATATGACATTTCGTAGTGATTTTTGGGTTGATCCTGACAACACTGTTCGCCTTGATTCGGCCCCGCGCCTTAATGCCAGCATCAATTATCAGGTAACGCCAAAACTCCGTCTGAACTTACGCGGTGAAAACATCAATAACCAACTAACCCCCGATTTTTATGGTTTTAACTATGTGGGAGCCGCTGTTTATGGAGGGGTTTATCTGGATTGGTAGGCTTGTTATGTTCAATAGTGAACATTAAATCCAAAAAAGTGCTTATTTTATAATTGCTTGCGTGATAAATAGATTGAAGTTTAGTGTTGTTTTGCTGCTAGAATGCAAAATCTTGTTAATCAAAATGACACCTATGGTATTTCGATTGAAGCCTTTATCCCGCCTGTCCGCTCTTAGCTTTGCTATTCTGATTTTACAAAGCTTAACCGCTTGTGAAACCATGCTGCCGGTTACTCGGCAATCTGACGCTGTGTTTGAGCCGTTGCCAACGGCTGTTGAAACCCATGTATTTAAGGTTCAGGATCAGCAATCCAGTATTGGCCTTAATGCGCATGTCCCAGCAAAAGCTAATGACACTTTGTCAGACCTAGCTCGGCATTTTGGCTTAGGTTTTGATGAAATTCAGATGGCCAATCCGGGCGTTGATCCTTGGGTTCTGACCGATAAACAAGGCATTGTGTTGCCTTTGCAATATTTGTTGCCGGAAGCGCCCAAGAAGGGCATTGTCATCAATCTCGCCAATATGCGGCTATTTTTCTATCCGCCCAAGCAAGCCAATACCGTTGTCACTTATCCGATTGGCATCGGTCGTGATGGATGGAACACGCCATTGGGCAAAACCAGCGTCATCACCAAACGCTATAAACCCGATTGGACAGCGCCAGAATCGATTTTAAAAGAACATCAGCAATTGAACGAGCCATTGCCAAAAGTGATACGCAGTGGCCCTGACAACCCACTGGGGCTGTATGCCATGAATCTCGGCTTTAAAGGCTATCTAATTCACGGCACCAACAAACCTTATGGGATTGGGATGCAAGTCAGTCATGGCTGTATTCAAATGTATCCTGAAGATATTGAAGCGCTGTTTCCGCAAGTTGATCTGAATACCCAAGTTAATATCATTCATCAGCCGTATATGCTGGGTTTTAAAGACAAAGTGTTATATGTCGAAGCCCATCCATCGCTGGAAAAATGGAAGTCACAACAAAAAAGCCAACAAGCTAATTTGATCAAACGCCTGAAAACGGCAGCGGC
Source organism: uncultured Pseudomonadota bacterium (assembly GCA_903931355.1). Taxonomy (GTDB): domain Bacteria; phylum Pseudomonadota; class Gammaproteobacteria; order Methylococcales; family Methylomonadaceae; genus Methylomonas. The sequence continues at coordinate 550 of CAIZCB010000416.1, read as the reverse complement.
TAGTTATCATTTAACGGTGGACTGGCAGAAAGTGCAGCAAGTGTTAAAACAAGCCGATGGTGTGCCGAGTCCGGTGACTTTACCTGAACCAGCGGTAACAAAAATTGCTCTCGATCATCCGCCAGCCCTAAACGCCCAACCGATTGTTGAAGCCAATCTCGATAATCAGCATTGGTATTTGTCAGTCGATGAAGTAATGGAAGAGTATTCTGCTAAAAAACTGGCAGCGATGTTGAATCATCAAGGGCCAGCGATTCCAGTGCGTAGTTTGCCTAAGCAGGAAAAGTTTGCAGTGATTGCAGGGCCTTTTCAATCCAAGCAAGAAGCCAATAGCGTCAAAACGCGGATTAAAAAAACTTTTGATTTAAAGTCGGAGTTGATTGTTCCGCATTAATTGCTGATAGAAGCCTCCCCCTTTGAAAAAGGGGGATTGAGGGGGATTTATTTAAATAATCTCCCCTAGCCCCTCTTTTTCAAAGAGGGGGATAAAACCCAATGCCGTTAAGTGAAGCTGTTCGTGGCGAACTGTAGGGGCGAATTCATTCGACCC
>CAIZCB010000415.1 GCA_903931355.1 uncultured Pseudomonadota bacterium | reverse complement strand
GTGACTTTTTTGCTGCTAAGAATGTACGGCCCAACATCATCAAATAACGGCTTGTCAACTAGTTGACCGTCCGGAGTAACGAACATTGGCTGCTGCTCTGGCTGATTGTCAGCATCCGGTGCTGCTTCCTGTTCTGTGTCATTGTCAGTATCAGGAGATTGATCGTCAGCGTCATTATCTGCGGGTTGTCCAGCGTCATTGTCTTGGTCAGTTGTCGGTTCCGGAGGCATGACAGCTTGCAGCCGAATTTTTTCATCCTCAAGACACTCCTCAACTTTGTAGTACCAGCGACCCCAACCGAAATTCGTTACTAAAAAATCACGATTTGCGGCTTGAATTTCGGTGAATGCGTCAAAGGTTTGCAAAATTCCGTGTACTAAGCGCTCGCCAATGATGCAAGCGGTACGTCCAAACGGGTCATCACCTTGAGTATCTTTGAGAACTGGCATCGGAAGACGCGCGAAAGTTATCGGCTCTCTAATTTGTAAGCAGCTCCACCAAAGCGGGTACTTTGTCCAGCGCCGTTGACGGTCTAAATCGTTCCCGCCGTAAAGTTGTCCCTTTCGATTGCGCTTTTTTATTTCGGTCCAAGATCTGTCAGCAATTGCTTTCCACGTTTCGCGCTTTTTCTTGACATCGGAAATAAAAGCGCGAACATCTTCGATGGTGATTGTGTCGTTGCTTAAAACTTGTTCGTCGACTGGCTTAATTTTCTTTTTTCGTGGTGCCATTAAATCCCTACATCCGTCAGCCGCTGAATTGTGTTGCCCTTTTTGTTTCGAGGATCGCGCATGTTTTTGTGAATGTCTTCAGCCGTAAAGGATTTCGGCGCATCCATGATGATATGATTTGCTAACGCGCTCATCGTAATTGTGTCGACAATGTGAGTTGGTTCCCCGCTTTCCTGATAGTCCCATGGCCGCCCCTCGTTGGGGTGCCGCTCTATCATCGGCATGTACTCTTGGCAATACTTACATTCCTCAAAAAACACTATCATGGGCCATGCTTCGTCGCTACCAGCTATTAATTTCTCGCCAGCGAGTAGCGACATCGTTTGTGCGCCCCTGTTTTCTCGGTCTGTTTGGCCTTTGGTTAGCGGTAGACCTGCAGCCTTGAAGTCGGTAGCAATGTCACGACCGCCGAGCTTTATGAACGGAAATCCATCGGTGAATGTTGGCTGATTATCGAAGCGTTCCTCGGTTCGGTCGATGATTTCTTGAGCAATTTGCTTGTTAGAAAAGCCGGTCGGAGCCAGGTGGGTACACATCAGGTCTTTTGGATCATCGGTTGGATATTCAGCCTTACAACCGTAGTTTTCGCGGTAACAAACTTTGCAACCGCGTGGCAAATAGCGTTCGTGCGGCGTGCCTTCGTGGATAGTGCAGCCGGGAGAAATTGCCCACCAGGTGCAAGCCCAGGGTTCATAACTGCCGTAATCAAAACATCGGTAACGCGTCCAGAAATCGGGGATAACGAAACGCTTAATAACGTGGCGCTCGCTGTTCCAATCTTCGAAATAGTTGCCGGTTTGTGCGTCCCAGCCGTCTTCGCTTAACAAGGCTTTTGCCATTGCTGGATCTGCCGCTTCGTTGACGCGAGCGATCGTGGTTGCGATATCTTCAGACGGATTGTCGTGTACCGAAGCGGGAATGTATTGCTGTTTGAAAGCACCGACTTTTTCGATTGCGTACTTTGGTCGCGAGCGCACAAAAGTGCGCTTGAAAAACCCCTTCGAGGGGCCCATGCGATTCATCAAATAGATAATTTTTGGGAAATTATCCTTGATGTGCGCGGGCAACTTTGCTTCCATCACATCGGATTTTGTCATCCAAAGTTTTAGCTTTTTGAGCCTGGATTCTGGGATTTGTCCAGCTTCATCGATAACGCGCACATGGCGGGGAATGCCCTGTACTTTTGAAAGGACTGCTTCGGTCCAGCAGTTTTCCAAGTTAATGAATGAGCCGTTCCAGAATCGATACTGTGTTTTGTTGTGAGTGACTAGTCCGTCAGCTATCCATTGCGCCAAGAGGTTAGCAAAGCCGGTTTCACCATCTGAATAGGCGTTGATAACGTCGTCCTCGCGTAGTCGCCACACATCACACTCAAGGCCGGGAATGGTGGAACACCACAAAATAAGCGCCAGTTTTACGCCGTAGGATTTACCGCCGCGAGTATCGCCACCCCACAGAATTTCCGTTGCGGAGGAATCATAAAACAATTGTTGTTTAGGATGGAACGGCGGAAGCTTTAAGCGAGAAAAGCCGTCACTCATTTGTCACGTCAATTGCTTGCTTGGTATGCCCAATTTCTATCAGGGCATTGAGCAAACGTTTGCCC
>CAIZCB010000414.1 GCA_903931355.1 uncultured Pseudomonadota bacterium | reverse complement strand
TGCAATCCGTTGTTTGCGATTGCCTTTAATCAAATCAGGAAAACGTCTTTCTTGCGGCGTCATTGAGTTAATTACCGCGATTTGACGAATCAAATCCCGATCGTTAACTTTTTCTTTAACACTTTTTGAAATATTACCCATACCAGGCAATTTATCCATCATGGCGCTAATGCCACCCATGTTTTGCATTTGCTCCAACTGCTCTTTCAAATCATTAAGATCGAAAGATTTGCCTTTTTGGATTTTTTTAGCCAATTGCTCGGCTTTTTTCTTATCAACTTTTTGCTCAATATCTTCAATCAGCGACAACACATCGCCCATACCCAAGATACGTGAAGCGAGTCGATCAGGGTGAAACGGCTCTAAAGCATCGGTTTTTTCACCAACACCGATAAACTTAATCGGCTTACCAGTGACATGACGAATCGATAACGCCGCCCCGCCACGCGCATCACCATCGGCTTTGGTTAATATCACACCAGTTAATGGCAAAGCATCATGAAAGGCTTTTGCAGTATTCGCCGCATCTTGACCAGTCATGCTATCGACCACAAACAAAGTCTCAATTGGCTTAATTGCCGCATGTAAGGCTTTAATTTCGGTCATCATCTCGTCATCGACATGCAAACGACCCGCTGTATCGACAATCAAAACATCAATAAACTGACGCTTCGCCGCTTCAACCGCACGATTAACAATATCAACCGGATTTTCAGAAATATCACTTTCAAAAAACTTTAAGCCAACATCATTAGCCAAAGTTTCTAATTGCTTAATCGCTGCTGGACGATAAACGTCAACACTGACCACACCGACTTTTTTCTTTTTCTTTTCTTTAAGATGACGACCTAATTTAGCAACAGTAGTGGTTTTACCCGCCCCTTGCAACCCCGCCATCAACACAATCGCAGGTGGATTAGTGCGAAGATTTAACTCTTCATTAGCCGTGCCCATCACTCGAACTAACTCGCCCTGCACGATCTTAATCAATGCTTGACCAGGCGATAAGCTAGTTTGAACTTCTTGACCTAAGGCACGCTCAGAAACTTGAGCAATAAAATCAGTCACTACCGGCAAAGCAACATCAGCCTCTAACAAGGCCATTCGCACTTCGCGCAAAGTTTCTTGGATATTAGCCTCGGTTAAACGACCTTGGCCTTTTAATTTTTTAAGGGTTCCGCTAAGGCGGTCTGTTAAATTATCGAACATATCTGCTTCTTTATTTTTCTATGATTGAGGCTGATAAGAGCTAACACAAAGAGGTTAGAACAATCGGTTGCCTTAGTTTAACATAAGCCAATCACAACGCCTTTTGATTATTCCAAACATGAATACCTTACTCGTCGGACTCATTGCTGCATCAAGCTACATCAGCGCAGCGGCATTAATGATCAAACAACTGCTCAATCAAAACAACCACCACCGACGAGCAATGCAGATTGGCTGGTTTGGTGCAGGCTTTCACAGCTTGTATATAGCATTGATTTTTCAACAATACGCCGACTTTAATTTCAGCTTTTTTAATGCCGCCGCCTTAGTCGGCTTATTTATCGTCTTGCTTCTATTATTTGCAGCACTCGATAAACCGGTC
>CAIZCB010000413.1 GCA_903931355.1 uncultured Pseudomonadota bacterium | reverse complement strand
GAGCCAGGCAGCGACGGTACTGAAGATAAGCGAACGTCATGCATGGCGATTGTTAGCGGCATATCGAAAGAAGGGGGCTGGGGTGTTAATCCTACCATCACTTGGAAACCCAGTGATCAAACCAAAGTCATGCTAGGTTACGAGCATTATCAAGACGACAGAACTGCGGATCGAGGTATCCCTTCCTACAATGGGCGTCCGGTTAACACTGATGTATCGACATTTTTCGGTGATCCTAATCGTAGTCGTACCGGTTCAACGGTTGATGCTTATAAAGCCGTGCTAGAGCATGATTTTGGTGGTGGCGTCTCGGTGCGTAACAGTACACGTTATGCCAGTTACGATAAGTTGTATCGGAACATTTATCCCAGTGCCGCAGCTGATGCAGCGGGTAATGTGCAGATCAAAGCCTATGATAACGCCAACCAGCGTGAGAATTTCTTTAATCAGACAGAGCTGACTTTCTCGCTAGATACCGGACCTTTCAAACATAAGTTTCTAAGTGGCATGGAGTTTGGTCGCCAAGAAAACGATAACTTTCGCAATACTGGCTACTTTACTGCTTTGGGGGCTAACGTGACCTCAGCCAATGTGTCATTGGCAAACCCGATTTATAGCGGCCCGATCAATTTTCATCAAAACAGCATCAACTCCACGACTCCTGATGCTAATAACCACGGAGTAACCAGCATTGCCGCAGGCTATGTGCAAGATCAAATTGAATTGACCAAACATTGGCAGGCAATTATGGGTTTACGTTATGACCGCTTTGAGGTTGATTTCCGTAACAATCGTAACGGCCAACAATTTTCAACCAGTGATAATTTGCTGTCACCGCGTGGCGGCTTGATTTATAAACCCTTCGCTGAGAATTTTTCACTGTACGCTAACTACAGCATCGCTTACGTACCGAGAGCGGGTGATCAATTGGCATCACTGACCTTAAGCAATGCCAGTTTGAAGCCAGAAGAGTATCGTAATTATGAACTGGGTGCTAAATGGGATATTAATCCCGATCTATCAGCAACACTGGCGTTTTATCAACTCGATAGGCTCAATGCCGCAGTTACCGATCCCAACGATGCCACAAAATTATTTTTAGTTGATGGACAACGTAGCCGAGGTATTGAGTTGGGCTTAAGTGGCAATATTACCGATCAATGGCAAGTGATGGGCGGATATGCCTATCAAAATGCCGAATACACCAAAAGCCTTTCAACTACTGCACTGGCAGGCAATAATTTGGCACAAGTACCAGAACATAGTTTCTCGTTGTGGAACCGTTACGACATTACCCAGCAATGGGGCGTAGGCTTGGGCTCGATATACCGTAGTAAGATGTATGCGGCAGCCGATAATGCAGTTACCTTACCGGGTTATCTACGTTTTGATGGTGCCATTTATTACAAAGCGACCAAGAATGTTCAGTTGCAACTTAACATCGAAAACTTGCTGGATAAAAACTATTACCTTAATGCGGATAACAATAACAACATTACGCTAGGTTCACCGATTGCAGTGAATGCGGGTATCAATTACAAATTTTAATGGCTTAGAAAACGCTGCCTAACTTAATGGCAGTAGCAGAAACCTAGCTTTGTAATGTTTAAAATATTTATGACGACATCAAATACAACTTCACCGAATAAAACCAAAACCAAAACTAACGGCGGCTATTTATTTCTACCACAGCGTTTATCACGCGGCACTTTTCTCAAATGGCTGCGTCGTACCCATGCTTGGTTAGGATTATGGGGTGCTACCTTAGGCTTACTGTTTGGTTTTACCGGTATCTTGCTTAATCATCGTGATGTGATGAAGATTCCGATTGGCAAAATGGAGCAACAAGAAATTCAGTTGGTGTTGCCAGAGCCCCATCCGCTTGATCCTAAAGCATTAGCAGTTTGGTTAGGTGAGTCACTAAAAATTGATACCGAACAAGCCAAAATTCGTCGCGAAGCACCTAAAACAGTGACATGGAATAACGCCAGCTATCAACAGCCCAGTTTATGGCAGATTACGGTTCGTAATCCTAAACACATGGTGCAAGCCGAATATTGGGAAGGCAATAGCTTTGTGAGTGTTAAGCAAGGCGAAAGCAATTTGTTACAAATGCTGACTAATTTGCATAAAGGTAGCGGAATGGGAGTTGCTTGGGTTTTGCTGGTGGATAGTTTGGCGGGTGGTTTGATCGTGTTGAGTTTAACCGGCACATTACTATGGACGCGCTTACACGGTAATCGTTTGGCGGCGGCTGGATTAGGGCTGGGTTCGTTAAGTTTAGCGATTGGCTTTGCTTTACAAGCTATCGCGGTTTAAAGTCGAAACCGGACGGATTTTATCAATCCGTCCGTCATTGATTGGCT
>CAIZCB010000412.1 GCA_903931355.1 uncultured Pseudomonadota bacterium | reverse complement strand
CCTAAAACCGCTATTAGAAGATACCAACAAAGCCAAACTAGGCCAAAACCTGAAATACGATGCCCACGTGTTAGCCAACCATGGTATTCAATTGCGCGGCATTGCCCATGACACCATGCTGCAATCCTACGTCCTAAACAGCACCGCCACTCGTCACAATATGGACGATTTGGCCAAGCATTATTTAGGCATCGATACCATTCATTACGAAGATGTTGCTGGCAAAGGCGCTAAACAAATTGGTTTTCAAGAAGTCGCTATCGAAACCGCCGCCGAATACGCTTGCGAAGATGCCGACATCACCCTGCGTTTACACCAAACCCTGTCGCAACAATTACAACAGCAAGCCAGCTTATGGGCGCTGTATCAAGACATCGAAATGCCGCTGGTTGATGTGTTGACCAGAATCGAGGCCAATGGTGTATTAATCGATAGCGCCATGCTTGATCAACAAAGCTTGGAATTAGCCAATCGCATGGTCGGCATTGAGCAACAAGCCCACGATTTAGCGGGTTCGGCGTTTAATCTTAGCTCGCCGAAACAGATTCAAGAAATCCTGTTTGAACGCCAAAACCTGCCAATATTAAAGAAAACTCCCAAAGGCCAGCCATCGACCGATGAATCAGTATTGCAAGAGCTGGCGCTGGATTACCCTTTGCCCAAGCTGATTATCGATCATCGCAGCATGAGCAAACTCAAATCCACCTACACCGATAAACTGCCGCAACAGGTCAATAATAAAACGGGTCGTGTGCATACTTCTTATCATCAAGCGGTTGCCGCGACTGGTCGTTTATCGTCATCCGATCCGAATCTACAAAACATTCCGATTCGTAGCGAAGAAGGCCGCAAAATCCGCCAAGCCTTTATCGCCGCGCCCGGTTACAAAATCGTTGCCGCCGATTATTCGCAAATTGAGTTGCGGATTATGGCGCATTTGTCGGGCGATGCTGGCTTGCTGGCTGCGTTCTCGCAAGGTGTCGATGTGCATAGCGCCACTGCCGCTGAAGTGTTTGATGTGCCATTAGACAGCGTTACCAACGATTTACGCCGTTCCGCTAAAGCGATTAACTTTGGTTTGATTTACGGCATGTCAGCATTTGGCCTAGCCAAGCAATTAGGCTTGCCCCGCGACAAAGCCCAAGCCTATATCAACTTGTACTTTGAGCGTTACCCTGGGGTAAAACAGTACATGGACGACATCCGCGAACAAGCCAAACAAAATGGCTATGTGGAAACTTTGTTTGGTCGCCGCCTGTATTTACCCGACATCAACGCCCGCAACGCTGCCCAACGCCAATACGCCGAACGCACCGCCATCAACGCGCCAATGCAAGGCACCGCCGCCGACATTATCAAACTGGCGATGTTGGCTTGTGATCAATGGCTAAACGACAGCGGTGTCGATGCCAAAATGATTATGCAAGTCCATGATGAATTGGTATTTGAAGTCGCGGAAAGCCAGTTAGAAAGCTGTATGACGAAGATTCGCGAGATTATGTCGAATGCAGCGGAATTGCATGTGCCGCTGTTAGTGGAAGTGGGGGTTGGGGAGAATTGGGATGAGGCGCATTGATTAGTTTAGCGTTTGATAAATCGCAATTGGGACAACAAGTCGATGCAGAGCTTAAGCTAGATTTGTTACGCAATAAGCTGCAGTCGAGTGAAGATAGCCCCATTTTGGCTGATTTCGATGAAGATGGTTTTTTGGCTGCAATGCATAAAGAACATAGTGTATGAGCTCTAGCTATAAAATTCGCTTCACCGGATTGCATCGAGCCTTGCCATCAAAGTTACCGCTGCAAGCCAACTGCGACGTCTCTAAACGCTGCCAATGCTGCTTCTAAATGCTCGATAATTTCCTGCTGCAAAACATCCGGTGGTGGCAAATCGTCGAGATTATCCAAGCTATCGTCTTTGAGCCAAAAAATATCCAAGCTGGCTTTGTCGCGAGCGATTAGCTCATCGTAGCTGAAATACTTAAAACGCTCGGTTTCTTGGCGTTGATGGCGATTGTCTGGATGATAGCAAGTTATGAAATCGCGTAAATCGTCCAGCTTGAGTGTTTTGGTTTTTAGGGTGAAATGCTTATTGGTGCGTAAATCGTAAATCCAAGTACCTTTAGTGTGAACCTGACCATCTTTGGGTTTGGCATCAAAAAACAGCACATTGGCCTTAACGCCTTGCGCGTAAAAAATGCCGGTCGGCAGACGCAATAAAGTATGAACGTCACAGGTTTCCAGCAATTTACGACGGATTTTTTCACCCGCCCCGCCTTCAAACAACACATTATCCGGCAACACCACTGCCGCTTTGCCGTCTTGTTTAAGAATAGTGACGATATGCTGTAAAAAATTCAGCTGTTTGTTAGAAGTGGTTTCCCAAAAATCTTGGCGCTCGTAAGTCAGCGCGTCTTTGTCTTCCTCACCTTCCTCATTGGTGATCGTCATGCTGCTTTTCTTGCCAAATGGCGGATTCGCCAGCACATAATCAAAACGCTTACCGGAATCGGCTATTAAAGCATCAGCTCTATCCACGCTAGGTTCACCGTCTAGCTGGCCGATATTGTGCAAAAACAGATTCATCAAGCACATACGGCGGGTATTGGGCACGATTTCATTGCCGTAAAAAGTTTGGTCGCGCAAAAACTCTTTTTGACGTTTATCCAATTTAGAGCCGGAATGATTCAACCAGTGATACGCGCCCAGAAAAAAGCCGCCCGTGCCACAAGCCGGATCGGCAATGGTTTTCATCGGCTCTGGTTGTACGCATTCCACCATCGCCTGAATCAAGGCGCGTGGCGTGAAATACTGCCCCGCGCCGCTTTTGGTGTCCTCAGCATTCTTTTGTAGCAAGCCTTCGTACAAATCGCCTTTGGTGTCAGCATCCATTCCTACCCAACTTTCTGCATCAATCATCTGCACCAATCGCGACAATTTGGCAGGATCTTGAATCTTGTTCTGCGCCTTAAAGAAAATCGCGCCCAACATTCCTGGCCCATTGCCCAGCTTGTGTAAAGTCGCCAGATAATGTGCTTCCAAAGGTTCGCCGGTTTTGCTGCGTAACGTCGCCCAATCGTAACCTGCTGGAATATGGGTATCGCGGTTATACGGCTCTTGCGCGTATTCATGGGCCATTTTCAAAAATAGCAAATAAGTCAGTTGCTCCAGATAATCGCCATAACCGACGCCGTCATCACGCAGGGTGTGGCAGAAATTCCAGACTTTTTGGACAAGGCTTGATGTATTCATATTGTTATTCGATTCTCGGAATTAAACCCAGTAGGGTATGTATTCGGCAAATTTGTTGCCTACCGTGCTGTCTTTGCGCTTGATACGTCCAGCCTCAACCGCATCTCCAATCAAATTGGTAATCTGATTACGTTGGCGCTCGCTAACCTTGAAGCGCGTGCGTAAACTGGTATTCGTGAGCGTTTGGCTGGAAAAATATTGCAAAACGGCATGTTGATAACATGCCTCAATTCGATCTTGCTGAGACATATCAGCAAACTTGCGGGGAGCGAAAATAGTGACTTGAAAACCGTTATCCAGTGGTGAAAATAAAACTGGAGGCAAGCCAAACAGTTCTACAGCCGCTACGACCTTTTGAAATCCCGTACCACGTTCTTCACAAATCCGATAAAGCCGGAATTTTGAGGCCAGCAATTCATTTCTGGATTCTGGTGTGGTGCCAATTAAGCGATCAAGTTTTTTGCTTGGTAACAAACAACCTGGGTTAGTAAAGATAATCCGATCATCAAAAATCTCGACCGTCGGCCCAGCGCCGGTTATGGTGAAATCTTGGTGGATCAATGCGTTCGCAATCAACTCACGTAACGCAATTTCGGGATACACGCTCACTTGTTGGCGCAAGGATTGCTGTATTACCTCCGAGTGGGGAAGTACACGCTTTAGATAACTAATCAATCCCTCAAAACCAACCGCGTAGCCCTTTTGGCCTACAAGCTCGTCAATCGTATCGACCTTATTCAAACCACGGTATCTGATGACGCGAATCGGTTTACGATTCAAGGCATCAAAAAGCTTCAAGTCACGAGCCGCAGCAATGCCGCCAAAGTGGGTGATGTAATAACCATTGCTATCCGGTTCAACCATGCGTTCATCTTTAAGCCAGCGCATTAACTCAGCTTTATCGTCGGGTAAAGGCCGTTCCAATAGTTTGCTAATCGTGGCCAAATCGAGGTTTGCAAGCACTTCGTCGGCTGACAACAACGAAGAGGCTCGAAGCTCTTCCCAGCGAGGTGCGTGGCTATAAAGCATTAAAGAGCCAATATCGGTGCGTGACGCCTTACGGGTACTGCCGCCTGAACGAATCCATGCCTCTTCAATGGTTTTACCGCGCCGATGTACCGGCTTATTACGCTGTTCACAGATGTAAACAAACAGCAAAGGCACGTTATCAATCTCAATCACAGCGTGATCCAGCACCAAAGCTGGCTCAATAGCATCACGGCCCAAATTGGTTAATTGGGTGATCACCGTCTGCACTTGGTCTTGATCGATACCAACTAGCTTGGCACCTTGATCCGCCACCCCATACACCAAACAGCCACCATTGGCGTGGTTGGAAAACGCGATTAAATGCTCGATCAAGCGCTCTTTGTTACCGGATAACTCAACTTTCCAATCTAGCTCATTGATTTCATGTGGAACGGGGTCTCGGCTGGCATTAAATAACTCGACCGTATGTTTGATCCAATGCTTATCCATGTGATTGTAAGCTTATGTTTTTAAAATAAAAAAATAACTTGTCGTTTTTCTGGTGTGATAAAAACAGCTTCATGACTAGCCTTTGCGTTTGCCGTTCAGCGACTTTTTCGAAACAGTCAGCATACGCCGTTCAGCTTGGATACGCTCCAGCAACACGCTGGCTGGTTCGTCATTAGGGTCTTGGGGTACGAGTTGGCCTGAGAACGCGGCTTTAAGGATGTTTTTGCGTTGGGCGGCGGATTGTCTCAAACCAAGTGCGACTGACTTTTCTTGTTGATCTAAATTTTCTAATTGCAGTTGCAATAAAGATAATATTTCTTGCTGTTCATTTGCCGGAGCAAGCGGAACAGGGAATATTCTTAGCATCGTCATATTGATCGAAGCCAAGTTCGTCGTTTGTTTACCAGCATTTTGGAACCAGGTTTTGCCGAATGTATTTCCATGATGCGAAATACATTCCGGAACAATCTCAGATAAGAAGGGTCTCATACGAAATACATGGTTTTGGTGAATACAATTTGATACTTCCCCACGCCAAATCCATCCGCGTCCAAGCTTATCTCTATCCCCTCCTTCATTAAACAAAATGTCGCCCGACTGAAGTGTTAGCTCCGCAATGTCCGGCTCGGTAGCCAAAATCGTTTTTATTTCGGAAAGATCAAGAAATCCCCTTTGGACGTTAGCGACCCGAAGATACGGCACTTCTCGTACAGGTATCTCTGGATTACGTTTTGTCCCTTTGGCAACACCGGAAGCGATTTCGCCAAGCATGTCCAAACTCGCCCAAACCCAACCCTCCGGCAATTTCGGCAAATTACTGGTATCCGGCTTAACCGGTTCGGGGTATTTGTCTTGCCAGCCTTTGGGCGGCGTTTTGCCTTGTTGCTGAAATTTAGCCAGTTGTTTGGCTTCCCAGTTGGCGCGGCGTTGTTCGAGGATACGGTCTAATAATTGTGTGCCAGTTTCTTCTGGTTGGTGAGTTCTACGCCATTCGGCGGTCAACGCACCTTCCACCGCCGCTTTCAGCAATGATTGCCGATATTGCACCAGCTTTTTTTGCGCGGTTTTCAGTTCGGCGACACCGGCGTCGAGGTCGGAGAGGAGTTCTTCCAGTTTTTCGACGATACGGGCTTGTTCAGAAATGGGAGGAAGCACTAATTGTTCTTTACGAAGATGTTGATAGTGCCGACCATATCCTCGATCTTCTAAATCAATTGTCCCAAGTTGATTAAATAGAAATTGAGGGTGATAAATATTTAAGGGATGAAACAGCTTTACACCGTCAGCTCCAACCGCGAAAGGAAAATTTATAAATTTGAAACGCCTGGTGTGATCCCCGAACACAATTATGGGTAGAGGCTCAGTGATTCTCGCATTCTTATCATTCGTATACCCACCAATTAGCCCTTCACCTTGATCTACAACAGGTGTATGGCCAGATGGCAAATACTCCTTCTGTTTAATACGAAATCCATGATCTGAAACAATATCAATGGCTTCATCGAATTTTATATATATCCAACCTGTTGGCAATTCATTAGAGACACTCACGCCACCAACTCCCGATTCATCTCATCCATCAAACCATCCAAATCTGCCCCAAACACCGACCAAACTTTCTGCAACCCGCCTTTATCCGCCAGTTCGGCATAATCAAAATCATCTCGACTAATACTACAACTGCTGGCGATGTGGTCTTTCATCAGGCGCAGCCATTCGGTTTGTTCGCTGCTAAAGGCGGTG
>CAIZCB010000411.1 GCA_903931355.1 uncultured Pseudomonadota bacterium | reverse complement strand
CTGCACGAATGGCTCTAACCATTTCGCTAACTGGCGAACCCTTAGAAATAAAGCCCTCGACACCTAGGTGTAGTAGTTTTTTCGGTATCGACCCATCGCTGTATGTTGATAAGCCTATAATTCTGGTGTTAGGTGAATTGTTAATGATTTGCTTACATGCATCGAATATTCCATTTTCTTGCAGATTGATATCTAGCAATATGATGTCAGGAGTCTGTTGAGCAGTAATGTTTGAAATTTGCTCTGCGCAGGTGCAACCACCAATTACCTGAATGTCGTCAACGGTATTAAGCAAGGCTTCAATACCACTTCTCATTAGTTCGTGAGGATCTATAAGTAGTACTTTAATCATTTATGTATTCCGGTTTGTTGTTTTTATAGAAAGAATAAATCGCATAACTATTGTAACTAAGGATAAAAAATGGCGTGGTTAAATGATGTTAAATCCTTTTTTTATATTATGGTAATTTGTGTAAATCTAAGTATTCCAAGCTTTGCAGTCGATGTTTTGGTGTTTTAAAAGGTAAAATAGAGCTTTTGATAATCCAATGTTAAAGGCAAGCTATGCGTACTTCTCAATTTCCCCTTAGTACTGTTAAAGAAATTCCGGCTGATGCAGAGATCGCCAGCCATCAATTGATGATACGGGCTGGCTTGATTCGCAAGCTGGCAGCCGGTATTTACACTTGGTTGCCTTTAGGTTTACGTGTGTTGCGTAAAGTTGAGCATATCGTTCGCGAAGAAATGAACAAAGCCGGTGGCTTGGAAGTATTAATGCCTGCTTTGCAACCCGCTGAGTTATGGCAAGAAACCGGTCGCTGGGAAAAATATGGCCCAGAATTAGCAAGAATGAAAGATCGCCATGATCGTGATTTTTGCTTAGGTCCGACTCACGAAGAAATCATCACCGATTTGGCGCGTAACGAGCTGAAAAGTTACAAACAATTGCCGATTACCTATTATCAAATTCAAACCAAATTCCGTGACGAAATTCGGCCACGCTTTGGCATCATGCGTTCACGCGAATTTTTGATGAAAGACGCTTATTCATTTCATTTGGATCAAGCGTCTTTAAATCAGACTTATCAAGTCATGTATCAAACCTATACCAGTATTTTTAATCGCTTTGGTTTGAAATTTAGAGCGGTAATTGCTGATTCGGGTTCGATTGGCGGTGCGGTTTCTCATGAATTCCATGTTTTAGCCGATTCCGGTGAAGATGCGATTGCCTTTTCAACCGTCAGCGATTACGCAGCCAATATTGAAAAAGCCGAAGCCTTAATGCCACAAGGCTCACGCCCTGCGCCAACTACTGAAATGGTGTTGGTTGATACGCCTAATCAACACAGCATTGACGAAGTCAGTCAGTTTTTTGCAGTTAGTCCGCAACAATGTTTAAAAACTTTGATTGTCAGAGGCGAAGAACAAGGTTTAGTCGCGCTGTTATTGCGTGGTGATCATGAACTGAACACCATTAAAGCGGAAAAAATTGACGGTATTTTGTCGCCATTGCAATTAGCGAGTGACGCTGAAATTTTCGATGCTTGTGGTTGTAAACCGGGTTCAATTGGCCCGATTGGCTTAACGATTCCGGTGATTGCTGATCGTAGCGTTACCTTGATGGCTGATTTTATCTGCGGTGCTAATCAAGACGGCAAGCATTATCAAAATACCAACTGGGAACGCGACTTAGCTTTGCCAGCGCAGATTGCTGATTTGCGTGTGGTTGTAGAAGGTGATCCAAGTCCTGATGGTCATGGTGAAATCACCATTGCTCGTGGTATCGAAGTTGGTCACATCTTCCAGTTAGGCACTAAATACAGCGAATCTATGAATGCTTCAATTATTAACGAAGCGGGCAAAAATCAAATCATGATTATGGGATGCTACGGTATTGGTATTTCTCGTGTTGTGGCTGCGGCAATTGAGCAAAGTCACGATGATAGAGGCATTATCTGGCCGAATGAATTAGCGCCGTTCCAAGTGGCGATTTGCCCAATGAATATGCACAAATCAGATCGTTTGGTGGAAGCGGTAGAAAAAGTGTATCAAGATTTGTTGAGTGCTGGTGTTGAAGTCTTGTTAGATGATCGTAAAGTTCGCGCGGGCTTTATGTTCTCGGATATGGAATTAATCGGCGTTCCGCACCGGATTGTGATTGGTGATCGTGGCTTGGATACGGGCACTGTCGAATATCAAGGTCGGATGGATAAAGAAAGCCAAGAGGTGGCATTTGCCGATATTGTTAGCTTTATCAAAGCCAAGTTGGCTTAAACAGTCTGCACAGCGAAAGGGCGCTTAGCGCCCTTTTTTATTTTTAAGTTAGCTGATTTACAGTTTGCCTGTAACAATAGCGATTGCAAACACCGATTTCCAACTTGTTCAAATGCAAAAAGATTATTACCAAATTTTAGCCATTATCGATAGCGCCGAAGATGTGGTGATCAAAGCGGCTTATAAAGCCTTGATTCACATTTATCATCCTGATCGATACGAAGGCGATAAACACGAAGCTACCCAAAAAACTAAAGATATTTTAGAAGCGTATCGGGTGTTATCTAATCCCGAATCGCGTGCTGAATATGATCAAAGTCGTGGAGTTACGCCTAAACAAGCTAAGCCGCAAACACCAGTCAAACCGCACAGAATGCCAGTGTTTGATTTTCAATCATTGGCCTTGCCGATGGCATCGGATAATGCGGCTGTGTTAGCCACAATGAGCGAAAGCCAATTGCGCGGCTTGGTAAAACAAGGCGATATTGATGCACAAATGGAATTGGGTAAGCGATATTTTAATGGTAATGGCTTACAGCAAAGTTTTACTGAAGCCTTTAGTTATTTTCGTAAAGCGGCAGATTACGGTAATCCCAATGCACAAACGGTATTGGGGTTTATGTATGCCAATGGTATTGGTGTTGAAGATAACGAAATCAAAGCTTTTATCTGGTTTCGCAAAGCCGCCGAACAAGCCAATCACGATGCACAATTTCGCTTGGGATTATGTTTTTATGCGGGGTTTGGTGTTGAGCAGAATTATCAAGATGCTTTGATTTGGTTGCAACAGTCAGCGGAACAGGGCAATAGCAATGCGCAGTATTTGATTGGTTTTATCTACGCCAATGGTGATGGTGTTGTGGAAGATCAGCAGCAAGCGGTGGTGTGGTACAGAAAAGCGGCTTTGCAAGGTAATCACTCAGCGCAAGATGAGCTTAAACAGCTAGGTGTCGTTTGGTGATTGCTTATCGATTCAAATAAAAAAGGGCGCAATCAGCGCCCTTTTTTGTGACTTTAAATCATTAACGCATTAGGTTAAACATTGATTTAACCGCGCCACATCTTGGGCATTCCCAATCTTCTGGCACATCTTCCCAGCGTGTACCTGGTGCGATACCGCTTCTTGGGTCGCCGAGTTGCTCGTCATAGATATGACCACAGGTTTTGCATTTGTACTTTCTGTATTCAGCCATCTTGTATCCTCAATATGTTGGAATGGTTTAACAAAGCGAAAGGCATTTTAGCCCAAGCCTATGGACGAAAAAACCATGAATATTGTAGAGTAAAGCGCGGTAAATAAGCGGCTAGGGGTCGTTTTTAAAATAATCTGCTAAGCTTAGATCGTCGTAAACAGGAAAAAACTCAAGGAATACAATGAATACACAAAAATTAAAGCAAGGTTTTACCTTAATCGAATTAATGATCGTAGTGGCTATTATTGGTGTTTTAGCTGCAATCGGCATTCCGGCTTATCAGGATTATGTGGCTAAAGCGCAGGTGGCTGAGGCGATGTCTTTATTGGATGGTTTGAAAACTCCAATTGGTTTAAGCGTTAGCGAAGCGGGTTCTGAAAAAGGCTGTCTGATCTTGGATGGTGCGGTTAGATCGGGTAAATATGTGTCTAAAATCGATGCTACTGGTGCTGCAGCTAGTTGTACTTTGGTAGCGACTTTTGCAAGCGCTTCAGCGGCTATCAATCCTAAAGTTGCCGATAAAACCGTCACATTTACCTATACATCAGCTGATGGGGCGTGGGCTTGTTCATCTAATTTAGCTGATGCAGTTAGACCAGTTACGTGTACTGCAGCTGCTAGTAATCCTTAATTAGTGCTGTTTTAAAGCTACCTGTGTAAAGCAGGTAGCTTTAATTGGCTAATAAAACCGCTTCAATTTCCTTCAAACGCTCTGGCGTGCCAATATCCATCCACAAACCATCAAATTTTTCCCCGCTAATCCGCTTTTCTTGCATGGCTTGATTTAACACTGGTCTTAATTTCAAAGGGCCAACGGCAATCTCTTTGAATAAATCAGGGTGATAAATGCCTATCCCGCTAAAGGTGAATTTTTCGTCACCAATTTCGCTGAGTAAATGCTGGTTTAAGCTGAAATCGCCTTGAGGATGGTGTGGCGGATTGTCGATTAAAACCAAATGCGCTAAATCGAAGCTTTTGCTCTTTAGCCCAGCCAAAGGATAGTCGCAGATGATGTCGGCGTTAATCACTAAAAATGGCTGGTTGCCGAGTAAGGGCAGGGCATAAGCAATGCCGCCTGCAGTTTCTAATGCGGTTTCGCCTTCATCGGAATAGCTGATTTCAGCACCCCATTGGCTACCGTCACCACAATAATCTTGGATTTGTTGGCCGAGGTGGGAGAGGTTGATCACTAACTGGGTAAATCCTGCTGCGACTAAATTTTCGATGCAATATTCAATCAGTGGTTTGCCAGCGACTTTTAATAACGGTTTTGGGGTGATGTCGGTCAGCGGCTGCATTCGCTCACCACGACCGGCGGCTAAAATCATGGCTTTCATAGTTTGCTTGGATAGACTGGCAAAATAGTGGTTTCTAGGAATTGGCTAAAAGCGGATAGTTCTGGATAGCTTTTGCTGACTTCGCTGACGTAGCTCAGGGTGCGAGGAATATCGGCTAAATAATTGGATTTGCCGTCACGTAAATGTAAACGGGCAAAAATACCGACGGCTTTTAAATGGCGTTGTAAGCCCATTAAATCGAACCAGCGTTTGAATTGGGCAAATTCGACACTCACCAAATTGGCCGACAATAAGCGTTGATAGTAAGTATGAGTCCATTGTTCAACTTGTTGCATTGGCCATTGGATATAACAATCGCGGAGCAAAGACACTAAGTCATAGCTAATCGGGCCGATTACCGCATCTTGGAAATCAATAATCCCCAGTGAATTGCTATCCAAAATCATTAAGTTGCGTGAATGGAAATCGCGATGCACGCAAACTTGCGGCTGATCAAGTGCCGAGGCTATCAGTAAGTTGTGCAATTGAGTTTTTATGGCTTCAGGAAGATTGATGCCCAGTAATTTATCTAAAAACCACTCGGAGAAAATTCCCAGTTCACGCTCTAATAATGGCTGGTCGTACTGATTCAAACCACAGTTCTCAACGGCAACATTGGTCTGTAATTGAAACAAGCTGTCTAAGGCTGGTTGGTAAATGTGATCTGCATTACTTGGATTGATTGCATCGAGCAAGCAAGTGCTACCCAAATCTTCCAGCATCAAAAAACCTTGGTCGCTATTGATTGCTTCAATGGAGGGAACATGGAGATCGGCGTTGGCAAATAGCTTGGCAATCCGAATGAATGGTTCGGTATTTTCCTTGTCGGGTGGTGCGTCCATAATGATATGGCGACCTTTGGCGTGAATGACTCGAAAATAACGTCGAAAACTGGCATCGCTAGAGGCCGGTTCAAGGCTTTGAATATCAAGCTTAATTTGGGTTTTTAGCCAATTGCTAAGGGCTAATATTCGCGAGTCGGTATCAGAGGAGTACATTATTTATTATTTGCCAGTCAACCTAAGGTAAAATATGCCGATATTTTATTCGATTTCCAATCTGCTAAGTTAATTTAGCCGCCTTCTCTCAGATATGAATTTTCGGTTTTCAAAAATTTGGTTAGCAATATCGTTTTTTTCGGGGGCAACTCATGCCGCCAGCAGTCCTGTATGGAATTGTGAGCAGAGTCAAAATGGCGAATGGACTTGTTTAAATCAAGGCCCAGCTGCTACTGCAGAAACTCCAAAAACGCCTGCTGTCGCTGTTGAAACGCCACAAGTTAAAGTGATAGAAGCGCCTATTCAAGCAGCCCAGCCACAAAATAATTTACCGACTCCACCGGTTAAGTTGGAACCTGTCATTGCTCAACCGATAGTTGCGCCGGTTAAACCGATTGAACAGCCTGTAATTCAGCAAGCTAAACCGCAAATATCGGAAAAGTTAGCAGAAAAATTAGCCGATGAATCTCAAAAGCTACATATCAAAATTAACGAAAAATCAAAACTAGCCGCAGAAGACAAGAAACCATTACCTAATCGTGAATCAACCACCAATACTGCTAGTACTGGTGGTGTGCCTGGCTGGAATTGTAAAAGCGGTGATAGCAAAAGTTGGAATTGTAACTTAGTTGGCCCCGATCCCCAGGGTGAAGCAAAACAAGTCTCAGCTGTCTCAACTGCACAAAATTCTTATTTTCTAACCCCAACTTTCAATCAAGCTCAAGAGCGAACTTTCCAAACTTTACGCGCCGAATTTGATAGTGATCCTTGGCAAAACTGCCAAACTTGGGGCGCTAAGAAACGTAAGGTTAAGCCAATATCACAAAATGCTCGCGAAACAGCGGAAACGATTGTCAATGCCGATTCATCGGAGATTTTTGATGGCGATGTGATGAGTTTTGCCGGTAATGTTGATTTAACGCGTGCCGATCAGCATATGTTGGCTGATCAAGCCAGTTACGATGCCAGTGCCGATACTATGGATGCGCAAGGCAATGTTATTTATAGCGAGCAACAGTTGGCGTTTTCAAGTGATACAGCGTCAATGAGTTTAAATAAAGATGAGGCTCGGTTAAGAAAAGCACAATTTATTGCTGGCGAAGCACCATTACGAGGTTCGGCTGATGTTGTTTATCGAGATAGCAAAGATTTAACTCGCTACAACGAAGCGGCGTTTACCAGTTGTGCTCCAGGCAACCAAGATTGGATGGCTCATGCTGAACGCTTAAAAATTAACCGTGAATCAGGACAGGGTTCGGCTAAAAATGCCTGGTTAGAATTTAAAGGCGTGCCTATTTTATACACACCATATATATCATTTCCTACCGATAACCGACGTTTATCGGGTTTGTTAGCGCCTAACTTTAGTGCTAGTCAGCGAAATGGTTTTGATACCACGGTGCCGTTTTATTGGAATATCGCACCTAACTATGACTTGATTGTTACCCCACGTTATTTAGCAAAACGTGGCGGAATGTTGCGGGAGAAATTCCGTTATATGACTGATTCATCGAAAGGCACGTTTGGTGCGGAATATATGCCTAACGATGAGATTCTCAATAAAGCTCGGTATTCAGCTTCGTTAAAAGATCAAAGAACGCTGACGTCGAATTTAAATTCTATTATGGATTTGAATTATGTTTCAGATAACCGTTATTTCAATGACCTTAATAATGCGTTAGGGTTTCAATCCAGTAGTTATTTGCCGAGTACGGCATATTTAAATTACGGTAGAAAAGATATTTCTTTTACAACTGCTATGTACCATTATCAATCGGTTGATAAATTCTATTCTGAAAATAAAGCGTTAATGCCTTACGATTTATTGCCGAGGATAAATTTAAATCTGAATCATGATTTTGAAAGCTTGCCAATAAAGATTGGTATGGATAATCAGTTTAGCTATTTCTATCATCAGTATAGTGATCAAGCCATTGCAGAAAATTTGCGTACAACTGCTTTGCATGCAGTTGATCCTAATATTGCTATTTCTCCAATCCGCCCTAATGCGCAACGTATTAATATTGCACCTTCAATTAGTTTGCCTTTGGAATCTACAGCTGGCTTTTTCATTCCCAAAGTAGTCGGGCAATACACGCAATATCAATTAACTAATCAGGCAGAAGGTTCGCCATCCAGTATTAATAGAATGTTGCCAATGTTTTCGGTTGATACTGGGACCGCATTTGAGAAGCAAGTTAATCTTAGCGATTCACCTTATACTCATGCTTTAGAACCTCGAATGTACTATTTGTATATTCCTCGTAAAGACCAAAATAATATACCACTTTTTGATTCTAGTATTTTAGATACTAATTTCTATAGTTTGTTTCGTGAAAATCGATTTAGCAGTGTCGATAGAGTACAAGATGCTAATCAGTTAACCCTTGCTGGAACATCGAGACTTATTGACGGGGCAACTGGTTTGGAGCCTCTAAAAGTCAGTTTAGGGCAGATTTTGTATTTCCAAAATAGAAGTGTCGATTTAGATTATTTGACAAACGATATTCAACCAAAAGTTAGTAAAACATCTAACTTTATTGGTGAGGTTAGTGGTCAGCTAAATAGAAATTTATCGTATATGACTGGTGCTCAATGGGATCCTGAGCATAACAGTATATCGCGGGGGCAAGCGGTACTAAAGTTTCGTAATCAATCTAGTGAGCTATTTGATATTGGTTATCGCTATCGTCGTAAAGATCAAAATGTTACCCAAAACCAGTCTTTGCAGACTATTTCGCAAACCGATGTTTCATTCCGTTGGCCTTTATTTAATGAATGGTATGGCATGGGACGGTGGCAATATTCCTTAAATTTTGACAGAACCACCGAAAGTTTTATTGGTTTGGAAAAAGAAAATTGCTGTTGGCGTTTCCGTGTTATTGCTCGTCGCTATATCAACGGTTATCAGAGTCAAAATTTAACAGGTGTTAATGTGACTGATGCGAGCCTAAAACCAGAAACCGCATTTTTCTTCCAGCTAGAACTCAAAGGCCTCACCAGTTTCGGTGATAGCGTTGATTCCTTCTTGCAAACTAACCTCAACGGCTATCGCAAAGCCAGTTATTACGAATAAATTAACAGCAGATGAATAGATTATTTTTGGCCGTATTGCTTTGCTTAAGTGCTTTTAGTCTTCAATCCCACGCTGAGGTTTTAGATCGGATCGTGGCTGTTGTTGAAGAAGATGTGATTTTAGAGCATGAATTGGATAATGAAGTCGCAGCTATTGTCGCTAAATTGAGAAGCGGTAATGTTGCGATTCCACCGGAATATGTTTTAAGAAAACAAGTATTAGAAAAAATGATCGTCGATAAATTGCAGCGTCAAATGGCTGCAAAATCCGGCATTCAGGTTAGCG
>CAIZCB010000410.1 GCA_903931355.1 uncultured Pseudomonadota bacterium | reverse complement strand
GTGACATCAATTAGTCTCGGTGATAGATATCCGACAAACTATTCGGTAAAAACAGAAACAGGCACACCGGGTATTGAAATTAATGCTAGTTTATTGAAAGCAATTGTTGAAAAAAAACTAATCAAAGACGCACCTGTTTTGGTGATTTGGTTAATTAGTTTTATTAGTATTGTGATGGTTTTTATAAGGTTATGGTTTTTAACGCCAGCTAAAGAACTATTGTTTTCGATTGTCGCTGTCATTTTTTTGCTTTTATTTAGCGCTGTTGTTTTAAGATTTTGGTCTATCTGGATTGATCCTGCACCAGCCATTTTTTCTATTATTTTTATCAAGCCAATTTGGGCTTGGCGAAGAATGGAAATGATTACTCATTTTATGCGCGATAAAGTGACTGAGTTATCAATTGGTCAGCGTAAAGAAAACGGTTTAATTGCGAAAAATCAATCATTTGTGCAAGCCTCCGGTTTGTTAGATTCAGCTATACATGCTGCAACTGAGCGAATTAAATTTTTATCGGTTGCTATTAACGAAATACCGCAAGCTGTATTGGTTATAGATCAATCGAATCGTGTCGTTGTATTTAATCAAAAAGTAGGGCAAATATTTGGTGATGCTGTTAGTTATGGATTAGATATTAATTCATTTTTTGGTCAGTTATATGAGGCAGATAAATTAGAATTAGAGCTAGCATTAGCGGTACCTTATCCAGCCAAAAGGCTATCTGTTTCAGATAAAAATCAGCAATCGATCCAATTGGATATAAGAGTTGTGCCATTAAATCTAAATCAACATGAGCAATGGCGTTTATTGTTGATGGTTGACATGACTGAATATATTAATGCTCAAAAGTTACGTGATCGTAATTTGGCAACCTTAAGTCACGACATGAGAACTCCAGTCGCTTCTATTTTTGCATTATGTGAAGATAAAAGCACTTCAACAGTTTTTAGTAATATTGAGCAGCATTGTAATCAGATTTTAACAATGCTTGATGATTTTATTCTCAATATAAAAGCCGAATATTCCGATTATCGCTTCGAAGAAATACTGTTTGAAAGTTTACTTGATGATGCAATTTATCAAGTTAAAGATTTGATGACGGCTCAAGGCATGAAAGTTGTACAACATTCTGATGATATTCCTGCTTTCATTAAAGCCGATAATCGATTGTTAGTCAGAGTGTTTGTGAATTTATTTGTCAATGCGATTCGCTATGGTCAATTTGGTAGTCAGATTGAAATAAACATGAAGGTTTTAGAGTCTGTTGAGCAAAAATTAGTGGTTTCTATGAGCAATGTCATAGCAAATAACGCCGATACAGACGAGAAGCCTAAAATTACCGGTTTTGGTATTGGTATGTATTTTATTGACATGGTTATTGCTAAACACGGTGGACAAGTGGCTTACGACATACCCAATATTCCAGGTGAAATCGCCAAGGTTACCGTGACGTTGCCTTGTATTGAGGAATAAAAGTAGTAATAACTTTCTAAAAAGTCGTAAATATTCAAGTGGTTATAAATTTACTCCCGTTAACTTGCGAGTTTTTTGTAGAATTAAAAATTTTTCCAAAGCAGGATAGAAGACGTGAGTGTTAATGATCGCCCTAGAATTGTAGGCTACAGGCAACTGAAAAAGCTGCGAACAGCATTGGCAATTTTACAAGGCATCAAATTGTTATCTGAACTTGAGCGTGAGCAGGAAAGTACTGTTTCTCACGACCAAACCAAACGGGTGACCTACTTAACTGCCTTGTTTACTCGAATTCATCGTGAAATGTATTGCGATTGGAAAGAGCAAATTACGGTTAATCATCGCCCAGGCACCATGTTGGATGCTGATAAACGTAAGCAATTTCGGGTTGCAATTGAGCGTTTGGTTTTAGACGATGATGATAAAAATCGTGGTACAGCAATCTTCGATAATAACGGCTTCGTGATACGTTCTGAAGATATTGCTGACCGCTTAGCGGGTTTCTATCGTGCGATGCGGGCAATCCGGCCTTTTTCTTATGGTAATCGCCTGACACTTGACCTATTTATGACTGCTTTAGGTAATTTGCCAGCTTTTAAAGCGGTTTATGAATCGGGCATTGATTTTCGTCGTTTAAGTGCAATCGACTCACAAATGTTACATAGTCTTGAAAGTCAGCCGCGTCAGCTGGCGACTGTGTTTCGTCATTCCCTTGATGCTTCGCGTGGTAAAAATCTAAATAATAAAGCCAATGCTTATGGCAAATGGCCTGAGAATAAAAAGTTTCTGTTAGGCATCCCATTTTTGTCGCATACCACCGATGAGGGTATTGAATGTTTGGTGACAGTCAATGGCGGACTGGTGCCGTTCGATAGTATTAAAGTTGAGCATTTAATTGCTGGCCAACATTTTGCCGACAACCCGCTGAGCGCATCTGAAACCGTGATTGGTTATTTGCCCGGTACGGAAAGTCTGAGAGCGCCAGGAAAAACCAGTATTGACGCGATTCCGATTCGAGAAGATGGCGTTGCGCCTTTATTCGGCCTAGATGTCAACGTGCAAACCGGCCTACGTCCATCTAGTCATGCCGAATTAATGGATTTATTGCGCCAATGTGCAGGTGAGAAGGCTACTCTTTTCAGTTTGGCTGATAATTTACGGTTAAAAAATCGAATGTTGATGATGACTGATGGTGAAGTCCGTTTAGCGCGTACCGTTGAAATCGCCTATGCTCGACTAAGCCAAGTCAATCAAGCTTTATTGTCAGCGTTGGAAAACTTATTTGTTGGCAAAACCCCTGACCCGCAACCTAAATTATTCATGGCGATGGGCGGAGCGGGGTCAGGTAAAACCGCTGTTGAAGAAATGGCTAGAGCCTTATGTGGCGAGAACTTTGTGACGGCTTCGTTGGACGAGTTTCGTAAACTGAGTGATTTATACCAAGTGATGACCGCTGCAAATCACCATAGTGATGATTATGTTTACATCGAACCATTTGCCAATCGCCTGCGTGATTTAGTTGCACAAAAAGCCCGCGAAACTGGGGTGAATATTCTCTACGACGGCACCGCGATTCCTTATCATCCCCGCTACTCAACCATTATTCAGCAATTCAAAGCGGCTGGATTTAACACTAACATTACTGCTGTTGATGCCTTTTTAGTAAAACCGGCTGGACGCGAAAGCGAATTGTCGAGAGCAGGGGTGATTGGTAGCGTTAAATCGCGCTTTGAAGTAACTGGTCGAGCCTTGCCTTGGGTGGTTACTATCGATAAGCACATTAGGGTGCCTAGAGCATTTTTAAATGCTTTAGAGGATTTCTCTTTAGATAAATTATCCTTATTTGCCAATGATGGTGATCGCGATAAACACTATTTAGTGGCAGAAAGCTTTTTGTTCTGTGATGAAGAATTGCTAAATCTACAGGAACATCAGGCCCAAGGGCAATTGGCACAATATTTAATGCAATTGATCAATCATCGCGATGATTCAGTATTAAGGAATTTAGCGGCTAATAACTCAGCGCTAATCGAGGATTGGTTAACTCGAAATCCGGCAATGACCGAAGACAATGTTGGCTACCAAATTTATCGCGGTAGTGAGGTTAATCGAGTGTTACTAATTTATAACGTCAAGCGAATGGCTGATTTTATTGAAAAATCACAGCTAAATCCCAACGCATCAGGTAAAGAAGGCTTGTTACATAAACCGATGGCCTTGGCATTTCATGTTGATCCATATGCAAAAGACGCCTCAATCACCCGATTACAAGGTTCGATGGAGTAGTCCATAAAAGCCTGTTGGAAACAATAGAGATAGACATTTTTAAATAAACTACTAACCGGTAATCGAAGGCTAATTCATTTTCACTGATGGATTGGCTTTTTATGCTTAAACAAAAATGCACTACTAGCTACGTTAGAAAGAGCGTGTGCTTGTGCATATGGTTGATTAGCTTACTAATTTTGAAAGATGGATTATAGGGTTTGTAAGTCGGTTGCCTGTTTTGTTAGGGCTTTAGGCGGGGGTAATTCAATAAGCTGTTGAATATTTGATTAAATTTGTTTGTTTTCATACGAACGTATGATTGTTAATGATTTTAAAAATTGTAAAATTAAGTTAAATTTTTTAATTCTTTGCGCATTAGTTGTGGAGTTAGGATCGGTGTATTCATGAACGCAGGCATCTACAAACTTATTTTCTCAAAAAGACTCAAC
Organism: uncultured Pseudomonadota bacterium; assembly: GCA_903931355.1. Taxonomy (GTDB): domain Bacteria; phylum Pseudomonadota; class Gammaproteobacteria; order Methylococcales; family Methylomonadaceae; genus Methylomonas. The sequence goes on along the minus strand of CAIZCB010000410.1, from coordinate 452 downwards.
GCCCTAGTTGTCGTAGGAGAAATTTGTAGTTCAAAAGGTAAGGCTCCAGGCACCTCACGCGCATTAAGACGTTCACTGAAAGGTGCGATTCAAGTCGTACAAATCCTAGCGATGTTTAGTAGTGGGGCCTTGCTAGTCTCCTCGGCGTGGGCAACACCCGCGTTAGATGCTTTGCCTACTGGCGGTCAAGTGGCTCAAGGCTCAGCGACCATCAGCCAAAGCGGAGCACAGATGGACATTAATCAAGCCAGCCAACGCGCCATTATTAACTGGCAAAGCTTTGATGTGGGCGCTAATGCCAAAGTCCACATTGTTCAACCCAACGAAGCAGCGGCTTTGTTAAATCGAGTTGTCACCAACAAACCCAGCGAAATTTTCGGCAAAATTGACGCCAATGGTCAGGTGGTTTTAGTTAATGCTAACGGCATTGTGTTTGGGAAAGACGGCAGTGC
>CAIZCB010000409.1 GCA_903931355.1 uncultured Pseudomonadota bacterium | reverse complement strand
AAGTAGTTGACAAGTACAGCACCCAACACAACGGCGAAGACGTCAGAACCGACAACGTCTGCCCTGCTGCGCTGGGTAGCAAGAACCAACAACCTGTTTCCTACTCGCCACAAACCGGCCTGTTTTATATCTCAGGCAACCACTTGTGCATGGAGTACGAACCATTTGAAGTAACTTACACAGCTGGCCAACCTTATGTAGGTGCTACTTTGTCTATGAACCCAGCAGGTGCTGACGTTATCACAGGCAAAAAAGACGACTCTACTAACTTGGGTCAATTCACTGCATATGACGCTAAAACTGGCAAAATCGCTTGGTCAAACAAAGAACAATTCTCTGTATGGTCAGGTTCAGTTGCTACCGCTGGCGGCGTTGTATTCTACGGTACCTTAGAAGGTTACTTGAAAGCGGTTGATGCTAAAACTGGTAAAGAATTGTACAAATTCAAAACCCCATCAGGCATCATCGGTAACGTTAATACTTGGGAATTCGAAGGCAAACAATACGTTGGCGTTCTTTCAGGTATCGGCGGCTGGGCAGGTATCGGTATCGCAGCTGGTCTTGACGACGGCTCAACATCAACCAACTCAGAAGGTTTGGGTGCGGTTGGTGCGTACAGAAGCTTAAGCTCTTACACCAAATTGGGCGGTACATTAACTGTATTCGCTTTGCCTAACTAAGATCTAAGCAATTAGATTTAAGTAAAGCAAGCCTTGGTCGAGAAATCGGCCAAGGCTTTTTTATGTATAGTCACTAGCTAAAAAGGAACTGCAATGAAAACCCCTTCGACTGCTTCAAAATTATTATTGCTAGCAAGCATTGCCACATTCAGCGCCAACAACTATGCCGAAGACAAATTCAAAGTCTGCGCTGATCCAACCAACCCGCCCTATTCCACTAAAGAACAAACTGGCTACGAAAATAAAATTGCCGCTTTATTGGCGGAACAATTAGGCCAAACGGTTGAATACACTTGGTTACCGGATCGAATTGGTTTCATTCGCAACACTTTAAAAGCCGAAAACGATAACGGCCAAGGCTTTAAATGTGATGTGGTGATGGGTGTACCCGTCGGTTTTGAATTAACCGACACCACTAAAGCTTATCTGCACTCGACATACGTTTTATTAATCGCCAAAGGTCGCGGCTGGGATAACATCAAAGAAGCCAGCCAATTAACAAACCTCGAGCCTCAAAAACAAGAAAAGCTGAAAATCGCCATGTTCGACCGCGGCCCTGGCACCAGTTGGTTGCAAAAAAATGGCTTACTGGAACAAGGTGTGCCATACCAAAGCATGACTGGCGATAGCGAACATAATGTTGCTATGCAAATCGAAAACGATTTACGCAGCGGCAAAATAGATATGGTGATTTTGTGGGGACCGATGGCCGCCTATGTGCAAACCCACGATACAAAAGACAGTTACATTGCTATCCCCATGCAATCAACAGCCGATATAAAATTTGATTTCTCAATTGCGATGGGCGTGCGCCAAAGTGACGGTAAACACAAACAGCTGTTAAATGATTTGATTGATAAAAACCAAGACAAAATTGCGGCAATTATTGCCAGCTATAAGATTCCACAACTGCCTATTCCTGTGGCTCCGGCTAAGAAGGATAATGACTAAACCAAAAAGGGGCGTATTAAACGCCCCTTTTTTTATCAATCTAGCAATCTAATTTAAAGAACCGCTCGACCAAATACTTTCACCTTATGCGCAACAAAACCCGCCATTTCCGGTGTCAGTTGCGACCAGTTAAATGACCAGCGCCAATTACCTTCTACGGTTCCCGGCGTATTCATTCGATCAGCGGTTCCTAATCGTAATAAATCCTGCATTGGAATAATCGCTAAATTAGCCACCGAAGCCATCGCCGCATGAATTAAGGCATCGGGCATAGGTAAACTCGACCATCCTAGATAATCATAAATCCCCTGCTTTTCACCATCCACCAAGCTATCAAACCAACCCAAGGTCGTATCGTTATCATGGGTGCCGGTATAAACCACGCAATTATGCGGATAGTTGCTAGGCAAATAAGGATTACCACTATTGCCATCAAAGGCGAATTGCAAAATCTTCATCCCAGGCAAACCAAATTCATCCCGCAAAGCTTCCACTTCATCGGTAATAATGCCCAAATCTTCAGCAATTAACGACAGATGCGGTAAGTCGGCTTGAATTGCACGCAATAAAGCCGCTCCAGGCGCTTTAACCCACGATCCATTGATTGCTGTCTCTTCGCCACCAGGAATCTCCCACGCCGCCTCAAAGCCCCTGAAATGATCAATACGCAAAATATCAAATAACTCATATTGACTTTCCAAACGCTCCAACCACCATTTAAAACCGGTT
>CAIZCB010000408.1 GCA_903931355.1 uncultured Pseudomonadota bacterium | reverse complement strand
TAATTTTATTTCTTAGCTTGATCGGGTAATAAGCGCTGAAATTCGTTGCAAACTTGCTGATAACATTCACATACTCTATTTTCTAAACCGGCCCTATCTAATACATTAATACGACCACGACTATAAGCAATCAACCCCGCTTGTTGCAGCTTGCCAGCCGCTTCGGTAACGCCCTCTCGGCGCACACCTAACATACTGGCGATTAATTCTTGTGTCATATTAATTTGATTAGATGATAAACGATCAAGGCTTAACAATAACCAGCGACATAGTTGCTGGTCAATTGTGTGATGGCGATTACAAACCGCAGTTTGCGCCATTTGGGTAATCAAAGCTTGGCTATATCTCAATAGCAAATCTTGCAAAGCTTGACTGCGCCGACCACCAGATCGAGCAATTTCTTTTACTAAATAATCCGCTCGCAAACGATAAGCATAGCCAGCGCTTCTAACCACAGCACGATTAGCCATCGACCCGCCTCCCATAAACAGCGAAAGCCCGATAATGCCATCATTGCCAACAACAGCTATTTCTGCAGAACCACCATTTTTCATAACGTACAACAGCGAAATAATGCAGGTGGTTGGGAAATAGGCATAACGCAATTTAACCCCTGATTCATAAAGCGCATCCCCCAAAGGCATTTCTACACGCTCCAAATAAGCAGCAATGCGTTGGAAATCAGTTTCAGGTAAAGCTGCTAATAAGCGATTTTGAATCGGTGAATCTAAAAATGACATGACATCTCTCAGTAGCAAGAAAAAATCCCAAATAGCAACAATCAGAAAATACTAATATTTAACAATGAAAGCACTAAATGGCACCAGAGTATAACCATAAACAATTATGGTTTATTTGATCTGTACGCAAGCAAACATATAACCGCACTAAGAATAATAAACTAACATTTAAATAAAACAAATATATTGACCTAGATCATAATTCTTAAAATTCACTAGTCACTCTCATTACTTCGTCTAAGGTAGTTAACCCATGCAAGGCTTTACTAATACCATCTTGATACATGGTAGTCATGCCAGCTTGAATCGCTTGTTGTTGAATTTTAAAGGCTTCTTCATGTTGCATGATTTGTTTACGGATAGCATCACTCATCAACAACAGCTCAAGAATAGCTAAACGCCCCTTATAACCAATGCCATTACATGCAGAACAACCGACCGCTTTGTACAGAACAATATCGCCTTCGACTTGCCAATCGCGTAATTGTAAATCATCAATCAAAGTTTCAGACGCTAAGTACGATTGTTTACATTGCACACAAAGCATTCTAACCAAGCGCTGCGCCAAGATGCCATTGATGGTTGAACTGAGTAGATATTCTTCTAAGCCCATGTCTTGCAGCCGAGTAATCCCAGCCGCGGCGTCGTTGGTATGCAAAGTGGACAATACCAAATGCCCAGTCAGCGCAGATTGCACAGCAATTTTGGCAGTCTCAAGATCACGCATTTCGCCGATCATAATCACATCAGGATCTTGACGAACGATGGAACGTAAGGCCGAGGCAAAGGTTAGGCCGATTTGTGGTTTAGCTTGAATCTGATTAATACCTTCTAATTGATATTCAACCGGATCTTCAACAGTAATAATTTTTCGCTCCGGTGTATTTAATAATTTCAGCGCCGCATAAAGCGTTGTGGATTTACCGCTACCGGTTGGGCCAGTAATTAAAATAATTCCGTGT
>CAIZCB010000407.1 GCA_903931355.1 uncultured Pseudomonadota bacterium | reverse complement strand
AACTCACCTCAGCCTACTAGTTGTTTTAGCTCATGCCAGCACCGCGATAGCTAACGCCGAGTTAGAAACAGGTTTAGTTCGCTTTAAAGATCAAAACCTTACGATAGAAGTTGAAATCGCCGCCAATCAACAACAGCGCGAAACCGGCTTAATGAATCGCAATTCACTGGCCGCTGATAAAGGTATGTTATTTGTCTATAACGATCAGCAATTACTCGGGGTTTGGATGAAAAACACCTTATTACCGCTCGATATTGTATTTTTGAATCACAAAGCTGAAATTGTAGCCATGCTGCCTGATTTACAACCCTGCCGCCAAAATCCCTGCCCGATTTATAATTCGCAACTTCCAGCCACTTACATGCTGGAAGTCAACGCCGGTTTCATCAACAATCATCAACTCAAAATCGGCCAAACGCTCAACTTGCCGTTTTAGCCATTCACATCATTTTCATCGCCTTCATAAGGCGTCGCGTATTTACATTCTTTTTGCGGACAGACTTTTTCAACGCCACGGCGTTTGGTGGTTTTTAAGGTCAAAATTGGCCAATGACAGTCAGGGCAACTTTCTTTAATTGGCGCATCCCACAAGGCGTAGTCACACTTTGGATAACCAGAGCATGAGAAAAATATCTTGCCGCTACGAGCCTTTCTTCGCAAAATCGCACCGTCTTTACATTGCGGACAAGCCACACCAGTATCTTGCGGCTTCTCTAAAGGTTCAATGTGCTTACAAGTCGGATAAGCGCTACAGCCAACAAATTTGCCATAGCGACCAGTTTTAATCACCAATGATGATTCACATTTAGGACAAACCCGCCCTTCAACCACTTCCGGCTCAGCCGAAGCCGCAGCATTATCATCGCCCAAATTACGGGTATAAGAACAAGTCGGGTAATTAGTACAACCAACAAATCGACCATTACGACCTAAACGAATCGACAAAGGACTACTACATTCAGGACATTGCTCATCAATACTTTCTTGAGTGACATCTTTACGCTGAACGCTAGTTTCTTTTTCGGTAATCAACTGGGTAAACGGCTGCCAAAAATCGTTCATCAACGGCACCCAGTCTTTCTCACCACGCGCTACCGCATCCAAATCATCTTCTAAATTCGCGGTAAAGCTGTAATCGACGTATTTAGTAAAATGATCGGTCAAAAACTTATTAACAATCCGCCCCACATCAGTTGGATGAAATCGCTTGGCATCCAAAGTCACATATTCGCGATTTTGCAAGGTAGAAATAATCGTCGCATAAGTCGAAGGACGACCAATGCCATGCTCCTCTAAAGCCTTAACTAAACTCGCCTCGCTATAACGTGGCGGTGGCTCGGTAAAATGCTGACCAGCAACCACATCGTTCAAAATAACCGGACGCCCTTCTTCCATTGGCGGCAATAAACTATCCTGATCGTCAGCAGCTTCTTTGCTGTCATCAACGCCTTCCAAATACACCGCCATAAAGCCGGGATTGGTCACCGTCGAACCAGTAGCACGAAACACGTTTTGATCACTGCCACAATTCAAATCAATCGCCACCTGATTTAAAGTCGCATGAATCATCTGACAAGCCACGGTTCGCTTCCAAATTAAATCGTATAACTTGAACTGCTCAACACTCAGAAATTGCTTCACTTGCTCCGGCAAACGATAAGCCGAAGTTGGACGAATCGCTTCGTGAGCCTCTTGGGCATTTTTGGATTTGGTTTTGAACTGACGAGGCTCTTTAGGCAGATTTTCCACACCGTATTTTTCAGCAATCAAAGCCCGAAGATCGCCTAAAGCTTCTTCCGACAAATTCACCGAATCGGTACGCATATAGCTGATTAAACCCGCAGTTTCGCCACCTAAATCTATCCCTTCATACAACTGCTGCGCCACCATCATGGTGCGTTTGGTGGTAAAACCCAATTTACGCGCGGCTTCTTGTTGCAAGGTTGAAGTAATAAATGGCGGTGCAGGATTACGACTACGTTGTTTTTTCTCAATTTTGGCAACGATTAATTGCCCATCCGCTGCATCCAGCAAAGTTTACTTAACTTGGGTCGCCTGCGCTTCATCGGTAACACTAAATTGACTGAGTTT
>CAIZCB010000406.1 GCA_903931355.1 uncultured Pseudomonadota bacterium | reverse complement strand
GAAGAACCAATATTCACGGCTGTCGATGCATAATCGTTTCTGGCTTGATAAAGCATTTCGATACTGTTTAAAACTTCAATTGTAGTTCGCACACCAGCTTGAGAACTACGTGTATTAGCTGCAACGCTTAATTCTGCAGCTTCTACCGCCAAGCGTTTATTAAGCAAAGCTTCACTACCCAAGACCACAGACTCATAAAATTGATTAAGTTGAAGTAAGGCTTGCTCTTCCACTTGCCTACGGGTTTCTTGAGCCTTAATTTCATTGGTATCAGCAGATAAAGCACCGATTACCTTGTTAGAATCCAGAGGAATACTGACATTAATCATAGTCGTATCACGATCAGCCGAGGTGCCACCAAATGCTTTAGTATGATTAAGCGATACGGTTGGAATAATCTGACTTCTGGCTCGAGACGCTTCTAGTTTGGAAATTTCTTCCATACTACGCGCAGCGACCAACGCTGGATTTGATGCTTTAAATACATTCAATAATTCATCTAATCCAGGCACACGCGCTTGCTCATGGTGATCTGGCAGCTCAAAATCAGTTAACACTGGCTCTGACTGAGTCAGTGTCGCGATTTGCATTTGTGCATTGCGCTGATTAATTTTAAATGTCACATGATTAGCAAGCGCTTGTTGCAATTTGACTTCGACATCGCGCTTGTCTGTCACCGTACCTTGGCCTAAATCAAATAATCTTTTCGCCCGTTCGGCTTGCGATTGCAGATTTTGAATCCGTGCTGAGTTGGCTTTTATAGCTTCAGTTGCGGTAATAAAAGAGCCGACAGCCGCAAAAAGTCGGGTGGCAAGATCTTGTTCACTACTCACCAAGGCAGCCGTTGCATAAGTCTTTCTTGGTTCGGCTTCTTGGTAGAGTTTGTATTTATCGACGCTAAACAACGGCTGACTCAAAGTAACCGTATTACCGACATAATTGACTGTGTTACCAACCAAGGAATCGGTTGATGAATTCAGTGTATTTTGATGCGAGTAAGTCACGCTTGGCGCAAACGCCATAATCGCAGCATCAGCCTGATAATCGTTCAAAGTTGAATCATAAGTTGCAACTTGATATTTAGGATCGGTAGCCTTTGCCATAACAAAGGCTTCGTTTAGCGTATAGGCTTGCGAAATATTTACATGCGCAAACATTCCTCCTATCACAGCCATCAGACAAGTCATTTTTTTATTCATAATTAGCTCTTAAACGCCCAAATAACGCGATCTAAAATTGGTTTCATCAAGTAACTCATGAAACTACGTTGGCCTGTCACGATAACAACATCAACAGGCATACCCGGTTGAATATTGAGTGAACCCAACATCGCCAATCCCTCCGGCGTTGTCTCGACTTGAACGGGGTAATATTCAAATTCCGGCTCACCGGGTTTTGTTTTGTCAGGTAGCACTTTATCAACTGCTACTTTTCTAACTATACCGGGCACTGTTGGCGTAGTTGCCGCATTGAAAGCAGTAAAATGCATGTCGACAATCGCGTTTTGTTTAACACGATCAATGACATTAGCAGGCAATTTCACATCGACCACTAATAAACTGTCATCAGGTACCACTTCAGCCAACATTTGCCCTGCCGTAATCACGCCACCAACGGTATACACTTTTAATCCAACAATAGTGCCGCTAATTGGTGACTTAATCTCAGCATGTTCTTGATCAAACTTGGCAGACTCTAATTGGGCTACTAACGCTTCGTGACGTTTTTGCATGTCAGAAAGTTCGGTCTCCAATTGCTTGAGAAAAGTCGCTTTAAAGGTATTCAGTGTTGTCGCCAATTCAAGACGATTGCGCATCGCTTGTGCGGCATTAGCCCGAGGCACATACCCTTCTTCGGCTAATTGACGGAGGTTTTTTTCTTCTTCAATCAATGATTTTTCTTGTTGGCCACGCGCAGCAATTGTTTGTTGAAACTCTCGCTTTCTGGCGTTAAACAATAATTCTTGAGTCAACTTTGATTCTTTAACCTGCGCCTGATTGCCAAGTGTATTCAACTCGTTAGGCCAACTAATTGCAGCCGCACCAATTCTTTCTGCCTTTAAACGCGCTTCGTTAACCAATACGTTAATAAATTCAGACTCAATCACATTAATATTGGCTTCTTCTTTTACAGGCTCAACCTTGATTAACACCTGATCTTTTACAACGTGATCGCCTTCATTAAGCAAAATTTCACGGACAATACCGCCAGTTGGATGTTGAACAGCTTTGCGATAACCAGAAACAACCACCTGTCCAGATGCTGTCACCCCTGCATCAATCGGTGCAAAAAACGCCCAAATTAAAAAAATGCCAAAGGCAACAAAAAACCAACGCGCGGCTTTTTTTCTGACAACTGATTCTTCTATTGTGACTGGTTCAAGAGACTCATTTTTAAGATGTTCTTGTTTATGAGGATTCCATGATTGAATCCATGAATCGACTTTAGACTCCACGTCATTGTTTTCTTGAGTGGCGACATTAGCTTCAACCGTCTTCTTATTAGCACTTGAGCTTTGAGTCCACGAAGCAACTTTCGATTCGTTTGATTTATTAATACTAGCGTTTGAATTTCCGCTACCTAGGTTGTTTTTATTCATTTTGCCGCACCTACTAGCTCGAGAGAAGCTTCTTTAGTGTGTTTATCATGTGTTTCACCGGCCGGTACTAATTGCAAATTACGTACAGCATTTAACATGTCTTTCGCAGGTCCAAAACCCACTTGTACCCCAGCTCTCAATACCAACAATTTTTCTACTGCACCAACTAATCGAGGTCTATGGGTAGTAATCACAATAGAAACACCTTGTTTTTTAAGTATCTGAATAGACTGAACTAATATCGACTCACCGACTTCGTCTAAATTTGCGTTAGGTTCATCCATTACAATATATTTGGGTGAACCGTAAAAAGCCCGTGCAATCGCTAATCGTTGGCGTTGGCCGCCTGATAATGCAAAGCCTGTATTGCCTAATTTCGTATCGTAACCCTGTGGAAAACTAAGAATGACGTCATGCATACCAATCAATTTAGCTGCTTGAACCACTTTTTCCGCATCAACATCGCCTAGACGAGCAATATTTTCAGCAATAGTACCTTCGTAAAATTCTATATCTTGTGGCACATAACCTATTTGAGGCCCTAATTCACTATGATCCCAATCTGAAATCTCCACACCATCTAATCTCACGTTGCCTTCCGCTGGAGTCCAAATCCCAATCAACATTCTAACTAGAGACGTTTTCCCAGATGCACTAGGGCCAACAATAGCGACTGCTTCGCCAGGATTAACTGAAAACTCAATATTAGCGACTACCGGCTTTTTCTGTTCTGGTGGGACAGCGGTTGCTTTATGAACCACTAAATGCCCCAAGGCTGGCGGTAACTTCATACGCGCTTCTCGATGAAAATCCTCCAAAAGTAATTCATTTAATCGTTCATAGGCCTGCCGAGCCGCGACAATGTCTTTCCAATTCGCCAGTAGTTTATGAATTGGCCCCACTGCCTTGGAAATCAACATACTGGCGGCCATCACCATTCCCCCAGTAATCAAATTATTGATTGCCAACCACGCGCCTAAAGCCATTTGCAATGAAGGCATTGCCTTTTGGAAGAAACTCGAAAAACCACCGGTTAATCCCGCAGCTTCACTTGCATTCACTTGGCTCAATAAAAATTTTCGATGCTGAATATACCAACGCTTACGAATTGCATCCATCATACCCAGCGCCATAGTCGACTCAGCTTGTCTCAAACTTTCCGCAGCCACTCGACTCGCTTCATCTTTGGCGTTATTAGCCTCTTTAAGAATCGGGCCAGAGATATGTTGTGTTGCATAAGCAGAAATCAACATCACCACCGAAGCAATGAAAGCAAATGCAGCAAGATACGGATGAAAAATGCCACCCACAACAATAAATAGAATCGCAAACGGTGCGTCCATCAAGGCTAATAAAGGCGGACCTGTCAGAAAGTTTCTGAGTGCAACCAAATCACCTAATAATTGCTGAACATTAACATTCTTACGTCCAACATGACGGCGGAAGGAGGCGTCAAACACATTAGCGCCTAAATCCCAATCAATTCGTAGCGATAAACTGACCAATAAACGGGTTCGTACCCACTCAAGTGAAGACCAGAAAATATAAACTGCAATGACAATCGCGGTTAATGACGCAAGTGTCACGCCACTTCTAGCGGTGATCACTCGATCATAGGTACTCATCATGTACACCATGGGCGTAATTGATAACAAATCAATCACCGTTGTTAATAAAAATGCCAAATAAAAAGTCCGGCGGCATTTTATTAACAAAGTTCTGATAGGTTTATTACTACCAACAATTTGTTGAGTTTTATTCATCTAATATTTGCCAAATAATCAAAGGCTATGTTTGTTATGTAGGTAATCATAAAGATCATCAGCTGTAGAATCATCTTGACCAATCAAGTTAACTGCCACTGTTCCGCTCGACTCAATAGCAGGCTCTGCCTGTCCGCTTGCCACCAAAACGTCAATTTCAGTAATACCTAGTTTTTCTAATCCAGCAATTACAGCCGAATCAATCACACCTTGTTGGTTAACTAATGGCGTCATGACCGAACTATCAATGACCAATGCTTTAGCGATAGACTCGCCATTATCGACAAAGAACTTATCATTCGCATCAGGTTCGAGAGCTGCCAACAATGATTTAACTTCGCTAAGAACATCGGCATCACTATTGGTTAAGCCTAAGTCAATGTAAACCTTATCGACTGCATTCGAAACATTAACTTGTTCAACACCCAGTGTCGCCATATCTTTCAAGCTAGTATAAAAATAATCCGCTGGATTACCTACAACTGATTCATAAACCAATGACATATTGGCGTCAGGCAATGCCTGCATCATTCCAGAATCAATCAATGCTTTAGCTAGAGAATCGGTTACTTCTACATTACCTGATTCAATGGTCATTTCTGCAATACCAGAATCGACTAAAGCATCAATCAGATTGCCATACTGTCCTG
>CAIZCB010000405.1 GCA_903931355.1 uncultured Pseudomonadota bacterium | reverse complement strand
GGTGATCGAATTAAACATTTAGGTAACGCCCGTAACACCGACATCGGTGTTGAACTGCGCGTTCATCCAACCTTAATCCCAAGCCGCCGTTTAATTGCCAATGTTGATGGCGTGATGAATGCGGTATTGGTCTGTGGTGATGCGGTTGGCCCAACCTTGTACTACGGTGCCGGTGCGGGTGCTGAACCGACAGCCTCTGCTGTGGTATCGGATTTGGTTGATGCCGTGCGTGCAATGACCACCGCGCCTGAAAATCGTGTGCCTTACTTGGGGTTCCAAGCGGATTCAGTGGTTGAATTGCCAATCTTATCGGCTGACGATATTAAAACTGCTTACTACTTGCGCTTAACCGCCGAAGATAAGCCTGGCGTATTAGCCGATGTCACGCGGATTTTGGCGGCACACAACATCAGCATCGAAGCCTTGATACAAAAAGAACCACTGAAAGGTGAGTCATCGGTGTCTATCATCATGTTGACTCAACTAACACTCGAAAAAGAAATGAACGCCGCGATAGCGGAAATTGAAGCACTGACAACCGTCAGTGGCAAAGTCGCCCGTATTCGCTTAGAAACTTTAGGATAAATAATGGCAGCACATACACGTTACACTGGCTTGATTGAACATTATCGTGACCGTTTACCGGTTTCAGACAGCACCCGCTTAATCAGCCTTGGTGAAGGTAATACCCCGCTCATTCAATTGCACAACATCCCAAAATTGATTGGCAAAGACGTCACTATCTACGTCAAATTTGAAGGTCTTAACCCAACTGGATCGTTTAAAGATCGCGGTATGACTATGGCGGTAACTAAAGCCGTTGAAGCGGGCAGTCAAGCGATTATCTGCGCGTCAACTGGTAATACCTCAGCCGCAGCTGCCGCTTACGCAGTTCGTGCGGGTATCAAAGCTTTCGTTTTAATCCCAGAAGGCAAAATCGCGTTGGGTAAATTGGCGCAAACTTTGATGTACGGCGCGCAAATCATCCAAATCAACGGCAACTTTGATGCTGGTATGTCTTTGGTTAAACAAGTTGCTGATCACGCGCCTGTGACTATCGTTAACTCGATTAACCCATACCGATTGGAAGGCCAAAAAACCGCAGCCTTTGAAATTGTTGATGAATTAGGCACCGCGCCTGATTATCACTGTCTACCTGTCGGCAATGCTGGCAACATCACCGCTTACTGGAAAGGTTACAGCGAATACGCTACTGACAGCGCAACTCACAAAGCCGTGACTAACAAACGTCCAGTGATGTGCGGTTATCAAGCAGCTGGTGCTGCACCGTTTGTCGTTGGCCACATGGTAGATAATCCAGAAACTATCGCTACCGCGATTCGTATTGGTCACCCTCAATCGTGGGATTTGGCTTGGAAAGTCCAAGACGAATCAAAAGGCTGGTTCGATTCACAAACTGACGAGCAAATCTTGGTTGCCCAAAAAATGCTGTCACAACACGAAGGCATTTTCTGTGAACCTGCTTCCGCGGCATCATTATCCGGTGCCTTGCAAGACATCGCTTCTGGCAAAATCCCAGAAGGCAGCACTATCGTTTGTACTTTAACCGGTAACGGTATTAAAGACCCTGATATTGCGATTGCTCAATGCAAAGACGCTCATCCGGTAACGATTGATGCATCGTTAGACGCTGTGAAAAGAGCGATTTTGGATAATATGTAATTAATGTTTTTGGTAGGGTGCATAACGTTAAGGCTTATGCACCTTATCTCATTAGTTGAGCATTACTTGAGGCTTCGGAAATATAGGCTAGAAAATCGAATAGATTGAATGTGTTACCGAATACATCTAATCAAACTGTTAGGACAAGTGTTCTCAAAAAATTAAGGCTTTTGCTAGGTCTCACGTTGTTTACCGCCACCTTTTGGATGCTCACCAAATTATGATTAAAACTTGGACAAGTCATTTAAAAATCGCAAATTACCTATTGTTGATAGTTGTCTTGTTTTTAGCTGGTTGTTCAGCCAGTGGGCCTGTTAATTTCAAAGGGCAAGCAATAGTTTCAGATATTTATCCGGCTTTTACAAATGGAGAGATTAGACTTAAAGGTGGTGCAGCTTCTGCTGGTGAGTGGGGTATTAGTTGTCGAGAAGCAAAGCTTTTGTACGATAAAGGTTTATGGAAAGATTTAGTTTATGCGGTAGCTAGAGTTGGGTATGGGAATGATTTAACTTATTTTTATCTAGGCGCTGCTGCAGAAAAATTAAGCTATTTAGATGCTGCGCGAACTTATTACATGCTGGCCAATCGCTCGGTAGTGAAATGCGCTGGAATTTTTAATGCTTGCGATGGTTTTGATATTCCGGAATTATTAAATCAAGCTAGACTCCGTATTCCTGAGGT
>CAIZCB010000404.1 GCA_903931355.1 uncultured Pseudomonadota bacterium | reverse complement strand
GATGTCTCAAGAGATAGATCAAATAATAGTGGCAACCTCGGTCGATAAGCGCAATATCCCGTTGGTTGAACACGTTGAAAAGCTTGGGTATGCCTGTGAACAGGGCAGTGAGAACGATGTATTAGAGCGATATATTAAGGCGGCAGCAAAGCATGGAGCTGATGTTATTATCCGTATAACAGGTGACTGCCCACTGGTTGATCCTCATTTGGTTGATCAGGTTATCAATCAGTTTAAAGCTACAAATGTAGATTACTTTAGTAATACCAATCCCCCTACCTATCCAGATGGATTGGATATTGAAGTATTCACTTTCAAAGCACTAGAACAAGCTAGTCAAGAAACAACCGACGCATTTGATAGAGAGCATGTCACGCCTTATTTGCGTAAACCAAATAAATTTAAAACTGAAGCCATGCAGCATAGCGAAGATTTATCTGCTCTGCGCTGGACAGTTGATGAGCCATCTGATTTCGAGCTAATTGAAAAAGTTTTTCAACACTTTCATCCAAGAATAGATTTTACTTGGGGTGAAGTACTCGACTTACAAAAACAACAACCACAACTTTTTAGTAGTAATCAACATCTAATTAGAAATGAAGGGGCAAGTATGGGCACGGGTCAAAAACTTTGGAAACGTGCAAAACAGATTATCCCTGGTGGCAATATGCTGCTATCCAAACGAGCAGAGATGTTTCTACCAGATCAATGGCCAGCATATTTTAGTAAAGCTAAAGGATGCAAGGTTTGGGATTTAGATGGTAATGAATACATTGATATGTCGATTATGGGGATTGGCATCAACATATTAGGTTACGGTCACCCAGAAGTTGATGCGGCAGTTCAGCAAACAGTTATCTCGGGCAATATGTCCACATTTAATTGTCCGGAAGAGGTCTTTTTAGCTGAGAAATTGATAGAACTTCATCCATGGGCGCACATGGCAAGGCTTGCACGATCAGGTGGAGAAGCCAATGCTTTGGCAATCCGCATAGCACGTGCAGCATCAGGTAAAGATAAAGTGGCGATCTGTGGTTATCATGGTTGGCATGATTGGTATCTATCCGCTAATTTGGGAGATGACGCTGGATTGGATGGGCATTTATTACCAGGACTACAACCTAATGGCGTACCTCGCAATCTAAAAGGTACCGTGTTCCCTTTTAATTACAATAACTATGCTGAATTAGAAGCATTGGTTAATGCTGAGGACATTGGCGTAATCAAAATGGAAGTCGTTCGTAACATGGGGCCAGACGACAACTTTTTACATAAAGTACGGAAGCTTGCCACTGACCGTGGCATTGTGTTGATTTTTGATGAATGTACCTCGGGTTTCCGCGAGACATTCGGTGGGCTTCATAAAAAGTATGGTGTTGAGCCAGATATGGCGATGTTTGGTAAAGCTTTAGGTAATGGCTACGGTATTACCGCAACCATAGGTAAGCGAGAAATAATGGAAGCTGCGCAAACGACCTTCATCAGTAGCACATTCTGGACTGAAAGAGTCGGACCAACTGCAGCGCTAAAAACCTTAGAGGTGATGGAGCGTGTTAAATCATGGGAAACCATTACCCAAACAGGGTTAAATATCCGTCAAGGATGGCAAACGCTCGCAGATAAACATGGGCTAAGCATTAATCATTGGGGCTTGGCTGCACTTACGGGATTTACCATTCAAAGCGAAAATTCACTAGCGTATAAAACCCTGATTACTCAAGAGATGCTTGCTAAAGGATACTTAGCTGGAAATAGTGTATACGTTTGTATTGATCACACGCCAGAAGTTGTAGCAGGTTTTTTTGAGGCACTCGATCCTATATTTGCGCTTATTAAACAGTGTGAAGAAGGGCGAGATGTGATGGATTTGCTCAAAGGCCCAGTGTGTCACGGTGGTTTTAAACGCTTAAATTAGTTTTATAGCCAAATGAAAATCGCCTTTCGCACCGACGCATCCAGCCAAATCGGCACAGGTCATTTTATGCGCTGCCTCACTTTGGCTGATGAGCTAAAAAAACAGGGTGCTAAGGTACGTTTTGTTAGTCGTAATCTACCTAATCATTTGAGTAATCTGCTTGATGAAAAAGGTATGGAATACCTTCCTTTGGTTGCGGATGTCATACAAGACTCAATTGATGAACTGGCTCATGCCAGTTGGCTTTCAACCAGCCAAGCGCAAGATGCACAAGCGACCATTCAAGCACTATCAGATCAATCTTGGGATTGGCTGGTTGTTGATCATTACGCATTAGATGAGCGCTGGGAAAATCGAGTGAGATTATGCGCTAAGCAGATTATGGTCATAGATGATCTTGCAGATCGTCAGCATGATTGTGATGTTTTGCTCGATCAAAACTTTTACACGGATATGCAAACCCGTTATATCGGCAAAGTCCCAGAGCATTGTCAGCTTTTACTAGGGCCTCGCTATGCTTTATTACGTGAAGAATTTAGAAAGCTACGTGATGAAGTTAAGCCTCGTACAGGCGAAGTAAAAAAAATATTGGTTTTTTTTGGTGGTGTGGATGCAGATAACTATACCAGTTTGGCGATACAGGCCTTAGCGCAATTAAATATTGCGTTGCATGTCGATGTAGTTATTGGAGCGCAGCATCCCAATCGTGAGCAGATACAGAAAACCTGCGTTGCTCATGGATATATTTGTCATGTGCAGACATCGCGCATGGCTGAATTGATGGCAGAGGCTGATTTTGCTATTGGTGCTGGTGGTACTGCAATATGGGAACGATGTTGTTTGGGGGTGCCTGCCATAAGTTTTTGTGTAGCTGAAAATCAGCATAAGCAAATTGCTGATGCTGCAGAAGCGGGGCTTTTATACGCGCCAATTAGTGAGAAAAAAAAGATTGAAGTTGTTCGACATCATGTAATTAGCTTATTGGAAACTCCAGCTCTAATTAAACTAATTTCTAATGCGGCAATGAAACTAGTAGATGGAAAAGGCTCATTAAGAATCGTTTCTACAATGTCAATTACCAACATCAAAATAGTACTTGCTAGTAAAGATGATTCAAAAAATATTTTCAAATGGCGTAATCATCCAAAAATTCGAGCGGTATCAAGTAATTCAAATCCTATTTCATGGGAGCAGCACCAGAAATGGTTTGATGCGGTTTTAGCCGATAATAAACGATATTTAGTTATTGGGATAGTTGCCAATCAGCCAATTGGAGTAGTGAGATTTGATATTGAAGAAATAGATGTTGCCGAAGTATCAATATATCTGGTTCCGGATGGTGGATATATTGGGCAGGGGCGAAATCTATTAATAATGGCTGAACAGTGGTTGAAAGTTAAGCGGCCAAATATTAAATGTATTAGAGCTAGAGTCCTTGGTGATAATTTAGTATCTAAAAACCTTTTTCTTGGCTCTAATTATCAAGCTGATATGAATTTTTTCAAAAAGAACTTTGAGATTGAAAGTGACTACAAAAATTAAAATTGAGAATAAGTTTGTAGGGGCTAATCAGG
>CAIZCB010000403.1 GCA_903931355.1 uncultured Pseudomonadota bacterium | reverse complement strand
TGTTGGACATAAATAGATTGAATTTATTGATGTAGTTAATAAAACGAATGATAGCGAGTGATGATAATGATTCTTTGTGGAATCATTTTTAATTATAAGCCAATAAATTTGTGGTTTTTATAAACTTCGACAATTTAATTATAGTTAACATTTTTAATATTATTTGTAAGCCCTTGGTGATGCGCTAAAAAATCAAACGATGAATGGATTGTGTTTTGATAATCAATACTTGCCTATTGGCAATACTGGCTTTTTCTTGTTTGAATTTGGTATAAGGCAAGCTATTGCAGCATTGGAATAGCAAATGAAAAGTTTTGTTTTAGGTGGCGCTCGATCCGGAAAAAGTGCCTATGCAGAAAAATTGGCGGCAGTTTTGCCTTTGAAACTGAAAGGCTAATGATGTCTAAATCCCCTTTTCCCGCCTTGATGGTTCAAGGCACGACTTCCGATGCCGGAAAAAGCACCTTAGTTACTGCTTTATGCCGTTATTATCGACGTCAAGGTATCGCGGTCGCACCGTTTAAACCGCAAAACATGGCGCTGAATAGCGCTGTGACTATCGATGGTGGCGAGATTGGCCGGGCTCAGGCGGTGCAAGCGGTGGCTTGTGGTTTGCCGCCACATAGCGATATGAATCCGGTGTTGCTAAAACCCAATAGCGATACCACTGCGCAGGTGATTATTCATGGCAAGGTGCTGCAAAACCAATCAGCGCAGCAATATCACGATTACAAACAGGTCGCTAAGCAAGCGGTATTGGAGTCGTGGCAACGCTTGGGGCAGCAATATCAAATGCGGTTGGTCGAAGGGGCGGGCAGTCCGGCGGAAATTAATCTGCGCCAAGGCGATATTGCCAATATGGGCTTTGCCGAAGCGGTGGATTGTCCGGTGATTTTAATTGCTGATATTGATCGTGGCGGGGTATTTGCTCATTTAGTCGGTACTTTGGATTTGCTATCTGCCAGCGAGCAGCAACGGGTGGTTGGTTTTGTCATCAATCGCTTTCGTGGTGATATTGCTTTACTAAAATCGGGTTTAGATTGGCTGGAAGCCCGAACCGGTAAGCCTGTGTTAGCGGTTTTACCGTATTTGCATGATTTGTATTTAGAAGCCGAAGACGCTTTATCGACGCGTCATGCCAAGCAAGCTGACGATGCAGTTTTTCATGTCGTGGTGCCGTATTTGCCCAGTTTCAGCAATCACACCGACTTTGATCCTTTGCAATTGCATCCTGGGGTTAAAGTCAGTTTTGCTAAAAGTCCTGATGAGATTGATGGCGCTGATTTAATCGTATTGCCAGGTAGTAAATCGGTGGTGACTGATTTGGCGCGATTAAGAGCGCAAGGTTGGGAAAGTTTTATTCAGCGCCATTTACGTTATGGGGGCAAGTTGCTGGGGATTTGTGGCGGTTTTCAAATGTTGGGCGCGGCGATTCACGATCCGCTGGGGTTGGAAAGTGAAGTGAGCCGAGTCGCGGGTTTAAATTTGTTAGCAATGGAAACCACGCTACAACCTGAAAAATGTTTACGGCAAAGCAGCGGTCATTTTTATCAGCAAACCACCGCTGTCAGTGGTTATCAAATTCATTTAGGTGTTAGTCACGGCCCAGCTTTGCAGCAACCTTTATTGATTTTGGATGATGAGCCGGATGGTGCGTTGTCGGAAGATCAACAAATTGCTGGTAGTTATTTACACGGTTTATTTGATTTGCCGGAAGCTTGTAATGCGTTGTTGGCTTGGGCGGGATATAAACAAAATCAGGCGGTGGATTTTAATGCCTTGCGGGAAGCGGGGATTGACCGTCTGGCGGATATGTTAGAGGCTGATTTTGATTTTCAGCGCTTGGAAAGTTTGCTGCAAAAATAACAGGCCGTGATTGGTCTGCAACCAGTAATGCATTATCAGTAGCGAGTTTTACTTGCCATATTCGGCTTAAGTCCATAGAATCGCCGCTCTTCTTTCAGGTGTCTAGGTTGTTTTTCAACTTAGCTTAAACAGGAAGTTGGTGCGGTGATTAGCCCTTAATCATCAATGCCAACGCTGCCCCCGCAACGGTAAATAAGTAAAGAGCTGCGTTAACGCCACTGTGCATTTTGCATGGGAAGGTCGCAGATCAGGCCGCAAAGCCACTTATAAGCCCGGAGACTGGCCCGAGAGAATATTCGAGACAGCGGAGGGCTGTTGGCGAAGGTTTGAGCCAGTCTCTTGCTATCTCGTTTCTAGTGTTTCCTCTGTCATTTTTTCAGCCATGCGCGGTGGGCGCAGAGGACAACATGCAAAAATCTTTATTCAGTTCATTATTGCTGGCTAGCGTCAGCGCGTCTTTAACGGCACACGCTGCTAACAATGATGAAATTAATCTCCCCGAAACTTTAGTCACAGCAACCCGTAGCGATACAGCAAAAAACGAGTTGGCGTCAGCTTCAACCGTTTATACCCGTGAAGACATTGAGCGTTTGCAAGTTAGAACCTTGCCGGATTTGTTGAAAGGTTCAACTGGCGTGGATGTAGTGCAGCAAGGTGGCTATGGTCAGTTATCTAGCGTGTTTATGCGCGGGACTAATTCAAGTCACGTCTTGGTGTTAATTGATGGTATTAAAGCGGGTTCGGTGACTGCCGGAATTACCGCATTTGAGTTAATTCCGATTGAGCAAATTGAGCGGGTGGAAATTATTCGCGGGCCACAATCCAGTTTGTATGGATCTGAGGCGATTGGTGGGGTAATCCAAATTTTTACCCGTAAAGGCGCACAAACTGAAAAGCCGAGTGTTTCGGTTGAAGCGGGTGGAGGTTCTTATGATACTCATCGCGAAGCGGGCAATATCAGCGGACGTTGGCAAAACACTTGGTATAACTTAGGTGTTTCAAATATTGAGAGTAATGGCTTTAAACCGAAAGTAACTGTGGATAATGGGGTTGCTAATCAAGGTGGCTATAACAACACTGCGGTTAATGCCCGGGTTGGTCATCGCTTTGATAATAATGTCGAAGTAGAGGCGTTTTTTATGCGGGCTGAGGGTACAAATCATTTTACTGGTTATGATGCAACTTCGATTAACAGGAAAGATTTTGTTAGTCAGGTGGTAGGTACAACCTTAACCAAAGATTTGCTGGATAATTGGCGTTCAATTTTGAGGTTTGGACAAACTCGTGATGAAGGTAATAATTTTGAGCCTAATGGTCAATTTGATAGCAAGTTCAATACTACTCGCTGGAATGCCAGTTGGCTTAATGAAGTCACGTTGAGTTCTGAGCATAAAGCAATTTTAGGTACTGACTATCGGGTTGATGAGATCGATAGTTCAACTCAATACGATAAGAAATCGCGTTACGATGTCGGTGTATTTGGTGAATTACATAGTAAGGTGTTTGATAATCATTTTTTAAATGCCTCATTGCGATGGGATGAAAATCAAGCATTTGGCGATTATGTGACTGGTAATATCGGCTGGCGCTTTAACTGGAATTATGGGCTAAGTGCATTTGCTAGTTTTGGTAATGCTTTTAATGCGCCTTCATTTAATTTTTTGTATTACCCACGCTATTCAAATCCTAATTTAAAGCCTGAACAATCAACTAGCGTCGAAACAGGATTAGCGGGTAATCATGATTGGATGAATTGGCAATTACGGGCTTATCACACTGATGTTGATAACTTAATTGATTCAGTAGCTACGACTTACTTGCCACAAAATATAAATAAAGCCCAAATTGATGGTATCGAAGCGGAAATCGGTACCGAGGTTTTGGGTTGGAATCATAAATTAACCGGTAACTTGCTAAGTCCAAGAGATCGGATTAAGAACACTCGTTTGAATCGTCGAGCTGATAAAACCTTGTCTTATGATTTATCAAAAAAACTTGGTGCTTTTGATTTGGGAGCAACAGTATTGGCGCAAAGTGATAGGCCAGATGCGGATTACTTTTCTGGGGAGCCAACCAAAGTCAACGGCTTCGTCACCCTCGATTTCCGTACCGCCTACCACATCGACAAAAACTGGATGATTAGCGGCAAGCTGAACAACATATTAGATAAACACTATCAGACCGTTAACAATTACAATATGGCCGATAGAAACTTCTTTCTTTCCATTCATTACAACAACTGAGTTTGCGGAGCATAACCTCATGAATTTGAAACAAACCTTAGCGATTAAGCCCGGCGCAATTGCCTTAATGGCTTTGATGGCTGCTACTCGCTTTGATCATATGGGCACAGCAATTGCTTTGCCTGATGCCTCTTTAGCGGTATTTTTTCTAGCAGGCTTATGGTTAGGTGGGCGTTATTGGTTCGCTGCGCTGTTAATCGAAGCCGCTGGCGTTGATTATTGGGCGATTAAGCAAATGGCGGTGAGCGATTTTTGCATCTCGCCAGCTTATGTGTTTTTAATTCCTACTTACGGCGCAATGTGGTTAGCGGGTAAATACTGCCGTTCATTGCAAAGCTTATCCATTCGTCATATTGCCCAGCAATTGATGACTTTAGTGATCGCTACTTCGGGTGCATTTGTCATTTCTAATGGCAGCTTTTATTTATTGTCAGACAAAATTACCCAAGCTTCTTGGGATCAGTACACACAGCTTTTTAGCACCTATTACCCTGCTTATTTAAGTTCTACTGTGGTGTATGCGGTATTGATTTTGGCTGCAGTCAATGTGGTTAAAGTCTTGCTTGCCTATAAAAGCAAACAAGTCGAAATTTAAAACGCTCAATTTAGGGTGGGCATTTTTTGTCCACCCTTGTCTTTTGATTTAAGCAATCTCTTCTCCTATTTCCTTATTTAAGCCTCAAAGC
The DNA here is from genome assembly GCA_903931355.1 of uncultured Pseudomonadota bacterium. Taxonomy (GTDB): domain Bacteria; phylum Pseudomonadota; class Gammaproteobacteria; order Methylococcales; family Methylomonadaceae; genus Methylomonas. Next base: position 127 of record CAIZCB010000403.1, on the reverse strand, counting down.
CAAAATCAGGTTTACAAACCAGACGACCGGTCGCATAATCTCGCTCCATGGCAAAAACAGACAGATAAACTTACTCCATGGTCCATATCTTCTGCGTATGCTCTATTATTAGCTCTAGCAATATACC
>CAIZCB010000402.1 GCA_903931355.1 uncultured Pseudomonadota bacterium | reverse complement strand
CCAATTCGGCTGGATCATCGGCTTTGATGCAAAACAACCAAGTGCCAAACGCGTCATCATTGACTAGCTCTGGCTCATCTTGCACCGCTTCATTAACTGCGACCACTGTACCGGAAACGGGGCTAAATAAATCAGACGCAGTTTTCACCGACTCGACCACCGCCAACTGCTCTTCACGCGCCACTACCCGCCCAACTTCCGGCAGATTGATATACATAATGTCGCCCAATTCAGATTGAGCAAAATCGGTAATCCCGACTCTAACTAGATTGCCATCTTCCAAACTAGACCATTCGTGACTAGCGGCATATTTAAGATTTTCTGGCATTGGTTTCATTTCTATTCCCTTTTAGCTTGAACATTTGCCGGAAAGCATAACCGACGATTTTTTTTACACAACAAAAAATTGTAAATCAGCCGCCGGTGGTTAATCTCCCGTCTGCCGCGCCGAGCACCGACATCTAATTAATCCTCGCAACGCGAATCCTTTTTATAAACAACAAAAATACACTCAATACTGATGGTTTTGCCTAACATCCATTTATAATCAAAACCCAGTTTATTCAGGCTTTCTTATCATGCGTACCCTATTTGTTTTGCTTACTTGTTTATCCATCATCAACTTAGCGCTCGCTGACGATGATGACGATGTAAAACCAAGCAAAGCCAACAACAACGACACCAGCAAACTACAACTGCAAAGCCCCACCGAAAAATTAGCCGGCATCAAAACCCAAGCTTTACAAGCCGCTCAACAACAAGCTGAATTTACCGCTTTCGGCAAAGTCGTCAGTCTGGAACCCTTATTGCAACTGCGCCAACAATACCTAGCCGCCAACGCCCAACAGCAAAGCGCCAAAGCCCGTTATACCGAAGCACAATTGAATTTAACCCGCACCCAAAACCTGCACAGCCAAGACATCGTTTCCAGCCGCCGCCTACAGGAACAACAAGCTCAATCACTCGCCGACCGCGCCAATCTCGACGCCAGCGCTTACCAACAACAAACCTTATTAGAAAACAGCAAGCTGGAATGGGGCAACACGTTGAGCAGTTGGTTCACGACTAGCAATCACCCACAAGCCGAACAATTCTTAAAACACAGCGCACAATTAATCCAAATCACTTTACCTGCCAACAGCGAACTCGGCCAAGGTGTCAGCCAGATTTTTATCGATGCTCACGGCCAGCGCCAAAACGCGATTCCCGCGACATTGATTTCAGCATCGCCCCACATCGACCCGCTCACCCAAGGCCAACGCTATTTCTTTAAGACTCAAGCTAAATCATTGCCTTACGGTAGCCATATCACGGCTTGGATTGCCGGTAATGGCAAGCCGACTAGCGGCGTGTTAATTCCAGCATCGGCGATTGTGCGTCAAACAGGCCAAAGCTTTGTGTTTATCAAAACCGCTGACGGCCAATTTAACCGCAGACCTTTGCCGCAATTACTCAACACACCGCAAGGCTATTTGGCTTTGGATAATGTGCAAAGCGGTGAAGAAGTAGTGATTACCGGTGCTCAAACTTTGTTATCGCAACAATTGAAAAGCCAGATTCCTGATGAGGACGATGACTAACCTTGGTTAGCCTCTCACTGCCATTTCCTTCAAAAATCAAGTAGGGT
>CAIZCB010000401.1 GCA_903931355.1 uncultured Pseudomonadota bacterium | reverse complement strand
TGATGTTAATTTTTGCCGGCTTGCTGTTTTTGCCGGAACTGGCTATGGCTGAAGAGTTTCATAATTTGGGTTTGACCGGAACTGAGCGCGGTGTCTATACCGTGTTGATTTTCTTGGTTGCTTACGGTTTTGTAATGACCGAAGAATTTACCCACATGCGTAAATCTAAGCCGGTTATTTTCGCTGCTGCGGTGATTTGGGCACATGTGGCGGTTTTGGCAAGTGAAGCGGGCGTGCCTAGCGACGAATTGCACAAAGCTTTTGAGCATGACTTAAAAGAATACGCAGAATTGATGCTGTTCTTGTTGGTTGCGATGACCTATATCAACTCAATGGCTGAGCGTAATGTGTTTGAAGCTTTACGTTCTTGGATGATTAGAAAACAGTTTGGTTACAAAAAATTGTTTTGGATCACCGGTATCATCACTTTCTTCTTGTCTGCGGTTGCTGATAACTTGACTTCGGCTTTATTGGTCGGTGCTGTGGTTCTGGCGGTAGGTTCTGATAACGAGAAATTCGTTTCAATCGGTTTCGTTAACTTGGTTATCGCTGCTAACGCGGGTGGTGCTTTCTGCCCATTTGGTGACATTACTACTTTGATGGTATGGCAAGCGGGTTATGCGGAATTCTTTGATTTCTTCAGCTTGTTTATTCCTTCGGTAGTGAACTTCGTTGTGCCAGCTTTTTTCATGGCGCAAGCTGTGCCAGACGGTCAGCCTTTAGCAACCAATGAAGCGCCGGTTCAATTGAAACCAGGTGCGTTCCAAATTTGTGGTTTGTTTTTAGTGACCATTATGTTTGCAGTCAGCTTCAAACAGTTCTTACATTTGCCGCCTTTCATGGGCATGATGTTGGGTCTGTCAGTGTTGATGTTGTACGGTTACTACTTGAAAGTGAAACATCCTGATTTAGAAAAAGGCACAAAATTTGATATTTTCAACAAAGTCAAAGAAGCTGAGTGGGATACCTTGTTGTTCTTCTTCGGTGTTGTGTTTGCTGTGGGTGGTTTAGGTTATATCGGTTACCTAGAGCTGTTGTCTGGCGCGATGTACGATGGTTTAGGTGCAACGACAGCTAACATCTTGGTCGGTGTGATTTCGGCGATTGTTGATAATATTCCTGTGATGTTTGCGGTATTGAACATGAACTTGGATATGGACTTGTATCAATGGTTGTTGGTGACTTTGACTGCGGGCGTTGGTGGTTCGTTGTTCTCTGTCGGTTCAGCGGCTGGTGTGGCTTTGATGGGTCAATCTAACCACAAATACACTTTCTTCAGTCACTTGAAATGGACACCTGTGATTGCCTTGGGTTACGGTGCGAGTATTTTTACTCACTACTTAATCAACGGTTAATTTGATTTAGTCCTGCTATAAAAGGGAAAGCGCATGAAAAAATCCAGCGCCAGTTGGAGAAGCGCTTTCTCAATTTATGCCCAGCCGCGTGTGCTGGGCATGATTCTTCTAGGCTTTTCAGCCGGTCTGCCTTTTTCTCTCGTTTCTACTACCTTATCTGCTTGGCTTGCTGACGAACACGTGTCTTTGTCGGTGATTGGCTATTTCAGTTTGGTTGGTGTTGCTTATTCCATCAAAGTGTTTTGGTCGCCAGTGGTTGATCGCTTGCGCTTGCCGTTGTTGTATCGAATTTTTGGTAAACGGCGCAGTTGGATGTTATTGGCGCAGTTAGGGATTGCTTTGGGCTTGTTGGGCATGAGTCAGGTTGATCTGCAGCAACAGTTAGAGTGGGTTGCTTTGTTGGCTGTCTGGGTGGCGATTTGTTCGGCGACTCAAGATATTGTCATTGATGCTTACCGGATTGAGGCGGTAGTGGTTAAGTATCAAGGCGCAATGGCGGCGGCTTATGTGTTTGGTTATCGCTTGGCTCTGTTGTTTGCTGGTGCTGGCGCTTTGTATCTGGCTGAATATGTCGGTTGGAAATGGGCTTATCAATGTTTGTCGGCAGCGATGGTGGTGGGGATTGTTACTACCTTATTGATTTCTGAACCGGAACATCAAGAAGATCAGCGAGCAAAATTAATAGAGCAACAAATCAAGTCTGTGCTTGGGGTTGATAAAGCGCCTAGCTGGTTTGGACGTTTGTTGAAGTGGTTTAGTGATGCGGTGGTTAGTCCGTTTGTGGAGTTTTTTCAGCGTAATGGCAAAACTTCGGTATTGATTTTATTGCTGATTGCCGTTTACAAAATGAGCGATATAGCGATGGGCGTGATGGCTAATCCATTTTATTTAGAGCTGGGTTTTAGCAAAAAAGACATTGCCGATGTTACTAAACTGTTTGGTTTTGTGATGACGATAGTTGGTACATCACTGGGCGGTGTTTTAGTGGCACGGTTTGGAATGATGAAGCCTTTGCTATTGGGGGCGGTGATTAGTGCGGCAACCAATTTGCTATTTGCGGCGATGGCGGTGGCTGAGCCGAGTTTGACTTTATTAGCCGGAGTGATTAGTGCTGATAATTTAAGCGGTGGGATTGCAGCGGCGGCGTTTATTGCTTATTTGTCGAGCTTAACCAATAGCGCTTATACCGCCACCCAATATGCTTTATTCAGTTCTTTAATGACTTTGCCTGCGAAATTAATCGGTGGTTTTTCCGGTAGTTTTGCGGCAAATTTTGGCTATGAAGTGTTTTTTATTTATTCCACGCTGATCGGTTTACCCTCGATTATCTTGGTGATTTGCCTGATTAAAACCCCTGTTATTGGCAATAGTCAGCAAAATTAACGATTTACGGTTGCAGATATCGATTTGAACTCGTATCATACGCGGCTATCTTCAAGCATGTGAGCCCTAATTGGGTATGTGAGTATTATGAAACCAGAAATTCATCCTGAATATAAACAAATTACTGTAACTTGCGGTTGCGGTAATGCTTTTGAAACCGGCTCCGTGTATGGAAAAGATTTACATATTGAGGTGTGTTCTTCTTGCCATCCTTTCTACACCGGTAAACAACGTGTTGTCGATACATCTGGCCGCGTTGATAAATTCCGTAAAAGATTCGGCAAATAAGTCTTTATTTGCAGTGCTAAATCCGCCAGCAATGCTGGCGGTTTTTGTTTATAGCTTCCAAAACCTTGGTCAAAGCAATTCTGCCTCGACTTAACTCTTCCGTTTCAAATCACTCTTCTGTTAGCTTTGTTTAGCGCAAACTGATTATTCTGATCTAAATCTCTCCTGCATTTTTACTTTCTTGCCTGTTGCTTGGTAGGCAAATCAAAAATCTTAACTA
>CAIZCB010000400.1 GCA_903931355.1 uncultured Pseudomonadota bacterium | reverse complement strand
TGGAAGAATTGTTTAAACATTTCCAAGGGCCAGGTGGTCGCGGTGGTCAGCAAGCGCCGAGAGAAGCCAATTCTCTTGGTTCTGGTTTTATCATTTCTAAAGACGGTTATTTGTTGACCAATCATCATGTGGTGAATAACGCGTCGGAAATTATCGTTAAGCTTAAAGACCGTCGTGAATTAGTCGCCAAGTTGATTGGTTCAGATGAAAGTACCGATGTCGCTTTGTTGAAAGTTGAAGCGAAAGACTTGCCAGTATTTGAAATCGGTTCACCGGATCAATTACAGGTTGGTGAATGGGTGTTGGCAATTGGTACACCGTTTGGTTTCGATCAATCTGTGACTGCCGGTATTGTCAGCGCCAAAGGTCGTAGCTTGCCAGATGGTAACTATGTGCCATTTATTCAAACCGACGTGGCGATTAACCCAGGTAACTCGGGCGGTCCTTTAATCAATATGCAAGGCAAAGTGGTCGGTATCAACTCACAAATCTACAGCCGTTCAGGTGGTTACATGGGCTTGTCATTCGCGATTCCAATTGATGTCGCGATGAATGTGGTTGAGCAGATTAAAAGCAAAGGTAAAGTTTCACGCGGCTGGTTAGGGGTGCAAATTCAAGATGTGACTCGCCAGTTAGCAGAATCATTCAATATGGACAGACCGCATGGTGCCTTGGTTGCCAAAGTCATTGCAGGTGGCCCAGCGGAAAAAGCCGGTTTGCAAATTGGCGATATTATTGTCGAGTTTAATGGTCAAGTGATTGAAACCTCAGGTGAATTGCCTCCACGAGTGGGTGTTTTCCCAATTGACGAAAAAGCTAAAGTCAAAATTATTCGTCAAGGCGAAAAACAAGATGTGTCAGTGAAAATTGGTCTGTTACCTAATCAAGCCAGCGCCCAATCTAAAGAAGCGCCTGCTGAAGTGGCCAGCAATCGTTTAGGTTTGGTGGTTGCTGATTTAACTGCCGAGCAAAGACAGCAATTACAAGTCGAGAAAAACGGCGTGTTGGTGCAAAAGGTTGGTAAAGGTGTTGCGATGGATAATGGCATTCAGCCGGGTGACGTGATTTTGCGGATTCAGAATAGCGTGATTCATGATAGTGCTGAATTTAATAATTTACTTGCTAAACTACCGGCTAATAAATCGATTGCCATGTTGGTGCAACGCAATGGCAGTCCGATCTTTTTGGCCTTTAAATTTGAGAAGTAAATTTCGGTAATGAGCTCAACTACACATCAAAATCGCCCGTCTGGACTAGGTTATTTTATTAATCAAATCCAGACGCTGTTCGTCAGCATGTTACGAATCTGGACGATTCCTATCGTGTTAATGCTGAGCTTATCATCAGGATTTACTACTTATTACGGTTTATCGCATTTTATTACCCCTTGGATTGCCTTGGTGATTACCGTGGCAATCCAATCAATTATTGTGATTTGCTCGTTGGAAATGGCGAGCATTCATTGGAAAGCCAATAAAATGCGTTATTTTTCAGTAGTGGCTTCATTAGCCATTGCGATTGGCGCTTCGATTACTTTTTCTTATTTTCAGTTTTACGAAATTTCCGAAAAAGAAACGCTGCATATTAATCGCCTTAACGAGTTGAGAGCTGAAACCAAAGATTATCTAAATAAAATTTTGGTG
>CAIZCB010000399.1 GCA_903931355.1 uncultured Pseudomonadota bacterium | reverse complement strand
TATTATTAGCAAAGACCAAATTTTGCCGGCGCTACAACAAATCGTTAGCGTTATCGAGAAACGACAAACCATGCCGATTCTGTCCAATGTGTTACTTGAAGTCAGTGAAGGCCAATTGGTGATGACGGGTACGGATACTGAAATTCAGATTGTTGCTAAACTTAATAGCGATTCAATAGAATCTACTGGGCAAATTACCGTCCCAGCCCGCAAGTTTTTAGATATTTGTCGTTTGTTGCCAGCCAATGCCGAAATTAAATTTGAGCTGCATGACGATAAAGTGAAGTTAAGTTCAGGACGAAGCCGCTTTTCATTAAGTACCTTACCGGCTGAACACTATCCAGAATTTAATGAGTCTGAAACTGAATACCAGTTTTTATTAACTGCGGGAAAATTCAAAAAAGCTTTGGATAAAACCCTGTTCTGTATGGCTAACCAAGATGTTCGCTATTATTTGAACGGTTTATTGCTGCATATCAGCAATACCCGCTTGAAAATGGTTGCTTCCGATGGTCATCGTTTATCGATTTATGAAGATGATATTGGCCAAGCAACTGGCTATGAAACGCGGATTATTATTCCTAGAAAAGCGGTGCAAGAAATCAGCCGTTTATTGGATGATGCAGAAGCGGAAATTAATGTGCAGTTTTCCAATAATCACATCAAGCTTTACTACAAAGACGTGGTGTTTTCTTCAAAACTGATTGACGCTAAATTTCCTGATTTTAGTAAAGTCTTTAATCAGCCGTTTATGAAACCGTTACCGATTGCCAAACAAGCTTTGCGAGAAGCCTTAACCCGGGTGGCGATTTTGGCGAATGAGAAATTTAAAGGCGTGACCTTTGATATGAGTGCCGAATTATTAAAACTCAGCACCCATAATCCAGAACATGATGAAGCTGAAGAAGAATTGCAGATTGAATTTGAAGGCGATCCATTAAGCATTTCTTTTAATTCTCAATACATGCTGGATGCGGTCTCTAATTTGGATTCAGATGTGGCGATGTTAACGATTGCCGCCAATGCCAGTAGTTGTTTCATCGAAGAACCAGAACAATCGCTGTTTAAATTTATTGTCATGCCAATGCGGATGTAAATTCAGCAATGCCATTATTAAGTCTGGATGTTTTTTCAGTCAGAAACATCCAATCAGCCAGCATAATCCCCTCCCCCACGATTAACTTAATCGTCGGAGCTAATGCCAGCGGTAAAAGTGCTTTGCTGGAAGCGATTTTTATTTTAGGTCGCGCTCGTTCGTTTCGTACTCATCACCTTAAACAAGCCATCAGTTTTGAGCAGCCGCAATTAATCGTTGCTGCTCAAAATCGTCAAGCCAATGGTTCCGTGCATCTTGGTATCAAGATTGACGGCAAACAGGCAGAAATTCGTATCGATCAAGAAAATTGCCAGAAAGCTGATTTAGCTTATGCGCTACCGGTGCAATTGATTCATCCTAAAAGCTATCGGCTATTGGATGCTGGCGCTCAAATCCGTCGTGAGTTTTTGGATTGGGGGATTTTTAATCAAAACCGCAATTTTTTACCTAACTGGCGAAAATTCAGTAAAGCCTTGCAACAACGCAATGTGTTGTTAAAAACCAAGCAAGTAAATCAATTAGCAGCTTGGGATAAAGAGTTATTGCAATACGGCTTAATCGTTAATCAATATCGCCAAGATTACATTGCCGCTTTGCAGCCAGTGTTTTTGGAAATGGCTAATCAGTTTCTTGATACCAGCGAGATTGATCTGCGCTTTAATTGTGGTTGGGATGACAAACACCCATTAGAAGATGTTTTAAAATCCGATCTTGATAAAGACTTACGTTATGGCTTTACCCATAGTGGCCCACACCGCGCCGACTTTCTGACTTATCACAATAAACGTCTAGCGAAAGACTATTTATCACGCGGCCAACAAAAATTATTGATGCTGGCCTTGATGCTTTCGCAAGTGAATTTATTAAAC
>CAIZCB010000398.1 GCA_903931355.1 uncultured Pseudomonadota bacterium | reverse complement strand
TTTGTTCCCGCTGGCGGTGGGGGCGCAGCCGAATTTATTGCAAGCGATGGCACCGGGGGTGATTTGGGTGGCGGCGTTGTTGGCGGCGTTGTTGTCGCTGGATAATCTGTTTCGCTCGGATTTTGAGGACGGTTCTTTAGAGCAACTGCTGTTAAGTCCGCATTCCTTGTCGATTTTAGTGTTGGGTAAAATTCTCGCGCACTGGCTGGTTACGGGCTTGCCTTTGTTATTGGTGGCACCGTTGTTGGCCTTGTTTTTAGGCTTGCCACAGGCAGCGATGGGAACTTTATGGCTGACATTAATCTTAGCTACACCGATGTTAAGCCTGATCGGCGCGATTGGCGTGGCTTTAACTGTTGGTTTGCGGCGTGGCGGGATGATTTTGTCATTGCTGGTTTTGCCTTTGTATATTCCAGTGCTGATTTTTGCTTGTAACGCTGTAGACCGCGCCGCGAGTGGTTTGCCGGTGACGGCGCAATTGAATATTTTATTGGCGATGTTGATTTTGGCGCTGGTTTTAGTGCCGTTACCAACCTCAGCCGCTTTAAAAATGAGTGTTAATTAAAACTATGTCTTGGATTCCTACGCCGATTAGTCGGTTTTTTCATCGCACTTCGTCACCGCCGCATTTTTACGCTTTAGCGGATCGCTGGTTGCCGTGGTTAACCGCGCTGTTTTTGTTGCTGTTAGGTGCGGGTTTGTATGGCGGTTTGTATTTGGCACCGGCTGATTATCAGCAAGGCGACAGTTACCGGATTATTTACGTGCATGTGCCTGCGGCTTGGATGTCGCTGTTTATCTATGTATTGATGGCGGTGATGGGGGCGATTGCTTTGGTGTGGCGGATGAAACTTGCTGAAGTGATGTTGATTAGCAGTGCGCCGATTGGGGCTGGCTTTACTTTTATCGCTTTGGTGACAGGTTCTTTATGGGGTAAACCGATGTGGGGGACTTGGTGGGTATGGGATGCCCGTCTAACCTCGGAATTGATTTTGTTATTTCTGTATTTGGGCGTGATCAGCTTGTACGGGGCGATTGAAGATAAAAAAGCCGCCGCCAAAGCAGTGTCGATTTTGGCTTTGGTTGGGGTGGTGAATATCCCGATTATTCATTACTCAGTCGAATGGTGGAACACCCTACATCAAGGGCCAACCGTGACCAAAATCGATAAACCATCCATTCATGTCAGCATGTTAGTGCCGCTATTGTTAATGGCTTTGGCATTTAAAGTTTATTACCTGATTGCGGTGTTACAGGCCGCCAAGCTGGAATTATTACGCCGCGAAGCCAGTTCGCAATGGGTGAAAAATTTGCTGGAGACAGCCCGATGAGTGTTGAACAATTTTTAAACATGGGTGGTTACGGCTGGTATGTTTGGCCATCGTATGGCTTGACGGCTTTGGTGTTGCTGATTAATTACCTGTCACCGATGCTGCAACGTAAACAACTGCTCAGACAGCTTGCCCTTAAACAAAAACGCGGACAACGATGAAACCAGCTCGTAAACAACGCTTAATTTTAATCGCCATTATGTTGGCGGGGATTGGCTTAGCGGCAACTTTTGCCTTGAAAGCCTTTAACGAAAACTTGATGTACTTTTTTTCTACCTCCGATGTAGTCAGCGGCAAAGCGCCTAAAGAGGCCTTGTTTCGCTTAGGTGGCATGGTGGTAAAAGGCAGCGTCGAACGTGCTGAATCCAGTTTGTTGGTGAAATTCAAACTCAGCGATTTTAGACAGGAAGTGACGGTCGAATACAGCGGCATCTTGCCGGATTTGTTCCGCGAAGGGCAGGGCATAGTTGCCAAAGGGCGCTTGGATAGTCGCGGGGTATTTGTCGCTGAAGAAGTGTTGGCTAAGCATGATGAAAACTACATGCCGCCGGAAGTTAAAGCCAGTTTAAAAAAACCAGCAGAGGCAGTGCAATGATTCCAGAGATTGGTCATTTTGCTTTAATTCTGGCCTTGGTGATGGCGCTGGTTCAAGCGGTGTTGCCGTTAATTGGCGCTAATCGCGGTATTGCTGCTTGGGTGCAAGTGGCTAAACCGGCGGCTTACGGACAATTGTTGTTTATGGCTTTGGCCTATGGTTGTTTGACTTATAGCTTTATCAATCACGATTTTTCGGTAGCTTACGTCGCGCAAAACTCCAATAGCCAGTTGCCGTTTTTATATTTAATTTCTGGTGTTTGGGGCGCACACGAAGGCTCGTTATTGTTGTGGGCATTTACCTTGTCGATTTGGACCGGCTTAGTCGCCGCTTTTAGTCGGCAAATGCCTGATACCACTCGCGCCAATGTATTAAGCGTGATGGGCTTGGTCAGCGTCGGTTTTATCTTGTTTTTATTACTGACCTCCAACCCGTTTTTACGTTTATTCCCTTTCCCAAGCGAAGGTCACGATTTAAACCCCTTGTTACAAGACCCCGGTTTAGCGATTCATCCGCCTATGTTGTACATGGGCTATGTCGGCTTTGCGGTGCCGTTTGCGTTTGCGATTGCTTGTTTATTAGAAGGCAAGCTGGATGCGGCTTGGGCGCGTTGGTCAAGACCTTGGACCAATGTCGCGTGGTTATTTTTAACCTTGGGGATTACCTTAGGTAGCTGGTGGGCGTATTACGAATTAGGTTGGGG
>CAIZCB010000397.1 GCA_903931355.1 uncultured Pseudomonadota bacterium | reverse complement strand
TTTGATCATTACCAACAAAGTTAGAAAACAACCCCACATCGTAATAAAGCGCGTAGATATTGGCTTCGTTTTTCCAGTCCTTGCCATGATTCCAAAGATTAGTCGAAACACTATAGCGATTAGTTTTACCACCATCAGTTGGGTCCATGGTGCCGTAAAGCCCTAAAGTACCGTTATCAATCAAGTTCTGAGGGATTTGATTGGTTGCCGTCCAGCTATTGGTGTAGCCTTTGGCATTCACCGACATCCCCCAAGTGCCTTGATCAATGGTGTAACGCAACATACCATTAAACTTTTTGGAATCTTCCGGCTGCTGCCAAACCCCATCGTAAAAATTAAATTCACCGGCATACAACAAATCACCAATCCCGACTTTATTAGAATTAGCCACCAAAGTCCGGTAATAACCAAACTCACCACCAGTGAATTTCAAAATCCCTTCTGGCAAGCTATCCATAGAAAACATTTTGCTATAACCCGCCGCCGAAAAGTCACCCACTTCGGCGTAATACGGGCCTTTGCCATATTCAATTTTCTTAACCAATTCGGGAATAATACTGTTGATGTCCATATAACCTTGACCATGCGCATGGGTAGTCATATTCATCGGAATACCATCGACATAAGTCGTAAAGTCAGTACCATGATCCAAATTGAAACCACGCAGATAATACTGATTCGCCTTACCTGAACCGCTATGCTGAGTAGCAACCGCCCCAGGCACCACTTCGACTAATTCGGCATTGCGCGATAAAGGTCGATATTCAAACTGCTTTTGACTCACCTCGCCTTGCGAAGCGGAACCCGTCATACCTATCAAGTTTTTAGCTCGCCCCTCTTCCTCAACCTCGATAGTTTCCAACTCTTCAACTTTGATGGTATTTTTCGACTGTTCAATAGAATTAATCGGCTGATCTTTGGTAGCCGCAAACAACTCAACACTGCTTAACCCCAAGATAAAGCCAATACTAATGGCTAACTGCGTTGGTTTGATTTTATAGTTATACGCATTCATTGCTGTTCCTCAACTAAGCATTGATAGGTTAAATTTCAAAAAGGATGGGTTGCCGAAATCGGCGCTTTGAATAGATTGGCCAACAAGCGGATGTAAGCTGGTAGGCACAAAGAAACTGAGATTTAAAGCAAAAGTTAGACTAAGACGAAGCTTGGCATCATCTGTAATCAAAGAATTCAATGGGGTGGTAGCAGAATTGCCAATAGTGTTTTTGGCAAAGGCCGATTGAAAAACAGGGCTTTCAATGGCGAAACTAGCGAAGGGGTAAACGAATTTTATAGCTAAAACTGCAGGAACTGGCGGCGAAGTAAGACCTACGCCACTGCTTAAAAAAGCCTGTCCTGGGGTGTAATTAATATCAGGAAAATAGTGCCTAAAAACACCGACATGGGTAGATTGGTCATCAGCAGATAAAAACCATTGCACAAAACCACGACTCGAAGCGTGATTATCCGGTGGACTGGATAAAAGCCAATAATCGGTTTGAGGTGTTATGAGTGTTGCCGAAACGGTGTAATTTAGCGCCTGAATTGACTCATCAATGCCGGCGTAGTGATTTAAATTAACTTCAACAGTTCTCACTTGTTTTTGCTGTTTTTCAATCATCAACTCGGCAGAATTAGCCATTGCCGCATTAGATAACACCATGCCCAACAAACCCGAAACCGCCAACACAACTAATTTGGCCACCAAAATACCGGCACCGTGCAACAGCAACGTCGCCAGCATAAAACCCAGTGTGTAAGAAATCAGACTGGCTGAAGTGGAAATTTCCTGCCCATGGGCGAAGCCGTGAAAGAAAGCGAAGAAGGCAACAATCAAGACATTGATTTTGCCGCTAAACCGGACTTTGCGAGTAATCAAAACGCTAAACACCGCGCAAGACAACAGAATAATGCCTTCGACACTGGGAATATCTAAACCAGAAGCACCAGCAACACCGCCCAAACTCATCACCGCGACAAACGCTAAAGGCAATTGCCAAACCGCATGACCACGTAACTGCGCTGCCCAAATCCCAACCGCTAGCATGGTGACTAAATGATCCCAGCCCATTAAGGGATGGCTAAAGCCATTTACCCAACCGATACCATCAAAGCTGCTAAGTTGTTGACTTAAAAAGGCTAATAAAAACAAAAATGGCAAAGCAACCGTCAGCAAAAAGCCTTTGGAACCGAATCCAAAAACAGATAATTTGCTAAAAAAGTTAAGTTGCATCAAGATAATTAATCTAGGTAAAAGTTTATTTTTTTTGATTCTAGGGCGATTTTAGTAGAAAGTCACGTATTTTGGTGCAATCTC
>CAIZCB010000396.1 GCA_903931355.1 uncultured Pseudomonadota bacterium | reverse complement strand
TGGTAACGCTCTCCCGCCGCTACCTCAACCGAGGTTTACCGCTATCAGATTTAATCGAAGAAGGTAATCTTGGCTTAATTCGAGCAGCAGAAAAATTTAATCCCGATTTCGGCTATCGCTTTTCCACCTATGCTACTTGGTGGATTAGGCAGAATATCGAAGCGGCCTTAATCAGCCAAACCCGAACAATTCGCTTGCCGATTCATGTTGGGAAAGAATTAAATATTTATTTGAAAGCCCAACGTCATTTAAGGCAACAATTCGATCATGAGCCTAGCGCTAGTGAAATTGCTGCATATTTGGATAAACCGATTGAAACCGTTATCAAGCTAGAGAAACTGAATCAATCCGTGATTTCTATTGATGCGCCTTTAGCGATAGATACTGGCAAATCGCTGCTTGATACCATTCCCGAACTCGACAGTCCTAGTCATACCGAGATTATCCAAGATAATTTTATTTTTCATCATGTCGGAAAATGGGTGCAGCAATTAGCCGATAGACAACGTGATGTGATTTGCCGTCGCTATGGACTTTGTGGTTTCGAAACAGCAACCTTAGAGCAAGTGGCGTCTGAGATTGGCGTTACCCGTGAGCGAGTCAGGCAAATTCAGTTAGAAGGGTTGAGAAAATTAAAACAGATGATTGAAGATGATGGATATAGCGCCGAAGCTATTTTCTAGTTATTTTTAACAAAACAGCGTTTGCAATCATTTGGACTGTAAACGCTGTTACTCAAATCAATCACTGCTGCCAAACACAATTCCCACCACTGGCCTTAGCGATTTTCGCTAAACGCTGCTCATGAGCCTCCAGATCTTCATCAGAACAACGAATCACTTTCAACGCTGCTCTATCTGCCGATAAACGCACAATTGCTTGTTGCCCACCACCTTGACCATCATGTTCATCTAATAACGAGAATTGCCCGCCGGTCATCAACAAATAAACATCGGCCAGAATCTCGGCGTCTAATAAAGCGCCATGCAGTTCACGGTGGCTGTTGTCTATGCCATAACGCTTACATAAAGCATCCAAACTATTACGCGCACCGGGATGTTTTTTACGTGCATAAGCCAAGGTATCCAGCACCCCACACTGTGCTTCAATCGCACCAGCACTATGATTCAGCAAGCCTAATTCGTGATTTAAAAAGCCAACGTCAAACGGTGCATTGTGAATAACTAGCTCAGCGCCTTTGGCAAATGCCAAAAAGTCATCGACCACATCAGCAAACTTGGGTTTATCGCGTAAAAATTCGTTGGTAATGCCATGCACTTCAATCGCACCGGCATCAATTTCACGTTCGGGGTTGATATAAACGTGGAAACGATTTTGAGTTAAACGGCGATTAATCAGCTCAACACAGCCAATTTCAATAATCCGGTGGCCTTCTTTGGGATTGATACCAGTGGTTTCGGTATCGAGTACCACTTGGCGCAGTTTACGAGAGGCTGGCATCTTGATTAAGTCCTGTTGGCAAAGCTTTTGAGTAATTCGGTTTGTACTTGAAACACGGGGTCTGGCCCAGCTTGTAAATGTTGATATTGACCATCGGTTTGTAATAACCAAGCTTGAGAATTGTCTTGTTTATAGGCTTGCAAGTCACTCAATACTCGATCAGCCAGTTTTTTATCACTAATCGGGAAGCAGACTTCAACCCGTTTAAACATATTACGGGTCATTAAATCGGCGCTAGAGGCATAAACCGCCCAGTCGCCACTGTTATAAAACGCATAGATTCGGGTGTGTTCCAAAAAGCGGCCAACGATAGAACGGACTTCAATGTTATCCGAAATACCTGGAATTCCAGGCCGCAAACAGCAAATCCCGCGCACAATCAGTTTGATTTTTACCCCAGCCTGCGAAGCCCGATACAAAGCCTGAATCGCTTGCTCTTCGACAATCGCATTGACCTTGATAATGATTTTCGCGGGTTTGCCTTTACGGGCGTTGTCAGCTTCTTTATCAATCATTTTGATTAAGCCGGGATGCAGAGTAAACGGCGATTGCAGCAATTTGTTTAATTTCGTTACCTTACCCAAACTGGTCAGCTGCATAAACACCCGACGCACATCTTCGCCTAACTCTTTTTCGCAGGTAAACAAACCATAATCGGTATAGAGCTTAGCGGTTTTTGGGTGATAGTTGCCGGTGCTTAAATGCACATAATTGCGCAGATGATTGCCTTCTTTGCGTAACACCAAACACATCTTGGCATGGGTTTTATAACCCACCACGCCATACACCACATGCGCAGCCGCTTCTTGTAGTTTAGCCGCTAAGCCAATATTGTCTTTTTCATCAAACCGAGCCCGTAGCTCAATCACCACCGTCACTTCTTTACCGGCTTTAGCGGCTTTGATTAGAGCTGCCACCACTGGCGAATCAACACCGGTACGATACAAAGTCTGTTTAATCGCTAAAACATCAGGATCAGCCGCCGCTTGGCGGATAAAATCCACTACCGGGGAGAATGATTCATAAGGATGATGCAGCAAAATGTCGTGTTTGCGGATGCTGGCAAAAAAGTCTTTATTACGCCCCAAGCTGTTAGGGGTACTGGGTTTGAAGGTTGGGAACTTTAGTTCAGGGCGGTCGATTAAATTATAAATCGTCTGCACGCGGCTTAAATTAACCGGCCCTTCGGCTAAAAATAACCGTGAGGCGGTTAAATCAAAACGCGCCATCAAGAAATTCACGGTTTCTTCGGGGCAATTGGCATCAATCTCTAAACGAACTTCGTCACCGTAGTTACGCATCGCCAATTCGCCTTCCACCGCCATCATCAAATCGTCAATCGCATCATCATCAACGAAAAAGTCGCTGTTTCGGGTCACACGAAATTGGTGGCAGCCTTTGACAGTCATGCCATGGAATAAATCAGTAATAAAAGCGTGAATAATCGACGACAAAAACACAAAGTCATAAGGGCCGCTTTCGGTTTCAGAAACCGGCAATTGAATAATGCGGGGCAGGGCGCGTGGAGCTTGCAAAATCGCCCGTCCACTGTTGCGACCAAATGCATCTTTGCCAGTCAAAGAAATGATGAAATTTAAACTTTTATTCAGAATCCGTGGAAACGGGTGAGCAGAATCCAAACCCACTGGGGTCAAAATCGGTAAAAGTTCTTCGTTAAAATATTTTTCCAACCAACTACGCTGCGCAGGAGACCAGTTATCACGACGTAAAAAGCGAATGTTGTCAGCTTCTAAACAAGGAATTAAAACTTCATTCAAAATCCGATATTGCTCGCTGACTAAGGCATGCGCTTTAACAGAGATTTTTTCTAGCTGCTCGTTAATCGTTAAACCATCGCTACTAATCACATTGGCATCCATCTCCGCCATTTGCAACAAACTAGCCACTCGCACTTCGTAGAATTCATCGAGATTGGAACAAGAAATACACAAGTAATTCAAGCGTTCCAGCAAAGGCAGCGACTCATCCAAGGCTTGAGCCAGTACCCGAACATTAAACTCTAACAAGCTCAGTTCACGGTTAATGTAAAACTCGGGATTGTTTAAATCGATGGATTCCATAGTCAGATTCAGTAGGTTAGGGCAATTATCCGATTATAGATGAAATACGATGAGGGAATTGTTACGGTTTCTAAGGGTTTTGTTGCATAAATCGTTTGCAGTCTCCATAGTTTAAGGAAACCCGCTGATCTCAAACTAGAATGCCTAAGCCACTACCTAAGAAATACCAAGCCACAAATTGGCGAGACTACAACAAATCCTTCATACGACGAGGTTCAATGCTGCTTTGAATTGATAAAGACATGGAGTGGTTAGCGCGTACCAGCGGTAAACGTGGTCGATCGGAGAAGTTTTCCGATGCCACCGTCCAGTTTTGCTTTATGGTTAAGAATTTATTCGGGCTAGGATTACAGCACACTGTGTCGTCGCCAACAGCATTTGCAGGTCAACATTTCCTATCGTCCCAATCCAAATGGACTGCATTTGTTGGTCGACAGTACTGGCGTGAAAATGCTGGGCGAAGGGGAATGGAAAACCAAAAAACATGGTACTGAATATCGTCGGCAATGGCGTAAGGTTCACTTGGCCATTGATGCTGAAACGCTGGAAATTCGCGGGATTGAAGTCACAAAGCGGAAATAATCGGGAAGAAGCTGCTAAAACGGGCATGAGTGGTACCAATAAAGCCCCAAATCAGCCTAAACACTATAAGCCCAATACCAAGCTACCTAAACGACCATGCCAGTCGGTTAGGTGGCCGCCCAGTTTGCCGGTGACATAGCCACCGACTACAGCTATCACCAGTAACCAGTGAAATACCCGTAAAGGCCAATCCCAAATAGTGACAGTGACTTTCATGATGCTTAATCGCGTAGATAATCGTTAAAAAAGCTAAGGGTTCTGTCCCAAGCTAGTTTTGCTGTGCCAGCGTCATAGCGTGGCGTAGTGTCGTTGTTAAAACCGTGTTGAACATTGGGGTAGGTGTGCGCTTCGTAATTCACTCCCGCTTGTTTTAAAGCCGCTTCATAAGCAGGCCAACCAGCATTGATTCGCTCATCAATCCCTGCGTAGTGAATCAATAACGGTGCTTTGATTTTTGCAGCATCTTCGGCTGTCGGTTGAGCGCCGTAGAACGGTACGCCAGCGGCTAAATCTGGCAATTGAGTGGCTAGATAATTAACGATACCGCCACCGTAGCAAAAACCAACTGCACCGACTTTGCCGTTGCCATGTGGCAGTTTTTTCAAATGTTTCGCTGCTTCAAGGAAATCAGCTTGGGTTTTGGTTTTATCCAGTTTTTGGAATAACTCGCGAGCTTTGTCTTCATCGCCAGGATAGCCACCGAGAGTAAACAGCGCATCAGGTGCAAAGGCGATGAAATTATCCAAGGCTAAACGACGAGCAATATCGTCGATCTGTGGGTTAAGGCCACGGTTTTCGTGAATCAC
>CAIZCB010000395.1 GCA_903931355.1 uncultured Pseudomonadota bacterium | reverse complement strand
TGGTTGTTTTGGCGACGTTGTTTCTGAGTGGATGTGGCGATCAGTTTTGGTGTGGTGAAGAAGGCTGTAATGCCAATTCTTCAATGAAAACTACCGTTGACTCATGGAAAAAGTAGATATTTGGACTTTTTTGGTTGTTGTTGAGTAAAAAATAACAGGCATAAAAAAGCCCACTAAAAAGTGGGCTCCGTCCTGTTGTTATTTTTATATTATTTTGGACGACTGCTTTATCGAGAAAGCAGTTCTAATTAATAGCGGTGTTTTTGTTATTGTTACCAAATGCTTTGGCCGCTTTTCCTCCCCCTAAAACTATCTATTAGATAGTGCCTCTCTCAAGGTGTGCGCATTGTATTCAACTGTTACGCGCTTGTCTACAAAAAACTGCGACATTTTGTCACATCCCCAGCAATGCTAAGCAATTGTTGACTCTTTCGTTGGCTTTCTAAGCCTATGGGCGGTAGGCAATAGATGGATTGATCACAAGTTGTTATAAGAAAAACGCTTAATGATATTAATTTTTCTAATCAATTATTGCAGGGAGTTTTGAGATGAAAAATAAGCGTTTATTATTGATGTGTTTGTTGGTCTTATCTTCAAACACTTATGCAGAAGATCAAAAACCAACGACAATCGAACAGCGTATGCAATTATTACTGCCTTATATTGTTGATCAGACCCTTGAAAGTTTTTCTAAAACGGTACATGGCGGTATTCAACACGTTGTTGTTAAATCAGCTGATAACAGTGTGCAGATTAAAGTAGTTCAAACCCATTTGCGGAAAATGGTCGAGCGTTATAGAAAAGGTGATTTTTCATTTTCTGAAAAATTGCACGGTGCCGATATGCCAGGGCTTGCCCAATTAAAGGCAGCAAAAGTTGATGATATAAAGTATGAATATCAAGAATTAACTAATGGTGGTCAAATCCATTATTCTAGTGAATACCCATTATTAGTTGCGGCATTACATGAATGGTTCGATGCGCAAAATAAACAACATAGTAATGTCGAAATCAACGGTCATAAACATCATCATGCCGATAATAATCAATAATTCAATTGATTAAGGCCTTGTTGTGTCAATCAATCAAACAATGACTGACACAACAAAATTGATATTACTCGCTAGGCGGTGACAACATTTTTTGCACGTCGCCAAGATGAGTTTCCTCTAAAGCACACATCCGCCGAGCATATTCTTCCAGCAGTACATGCCGATCATTCACCAGCTTTAATAAACGATGATATTGAATCAATGCCTGCGTTTCATGATCTAACGACTCACGCAAAATAGCGCCAATATCGTGTTTATACGTTTCTAATAAGCTACCAATCCCTAAAGAAGGGTGGCCGCCTAAATGGGTAATTAGTTCCCCCGCTTCATTCGCATGATGCAACGATTCCGTTGCTTGGTCACGTAACCAAGCAACGATAGGTAAGCGGTTATAGCCAAACACCATAAACGCATAATGTGTATACCGCACCACACCGGCCAATTCAGCTTCCAAAATTGCGTTTAAAACCTTGATGACCGCGTCTTGATCAATCGCACTTTTGTTCATGATCAAGCTCCTTTAAAGTTTCGGACAGTCGCTATAGCTTTCGGGATAATTGATGCTGATACTGACAACCCGATTTTCTTGGACAGCCGTGTTGTCAGCGCCGATTGCCTCGCCAATTGCCTTGATATTGAGTTGATGATCTTTCGCGCCATGTTCGATCAATAATTGTTTGACAGTTTCAGCACGGCGTTCTGATAACAGTTGGTTACTTTCACTTTTGCCAACTGTGTCGGTTTGAGAGGTGACAGTGGCAGTGGCTTGAGGATGCAGATGTAGGAAATGGCCGATGGTATGTAGGTGTTCATCATTGACTCTAATCGGCACCGCGCTGCCTGTATTGAAATAAATCGCCGCATGATGGCTGGTTTCGAGTTTATGATGATTATGACCATGCACTTCGGTCAACCAATGGCAGAGCTCTTTTTCTGATTCATGTCGGTGTAAGGCTGCTAACTTAGTGGCATCAAAGGCTTTTTGCTTTTCATCAATATTCCAATACTGGTCATTTTCCCAATGCTGCAAAATTCGATCTGCGACTTGCTGATTATCATCGGCTAATTTCTCATGTAGTAGCGATTGTCCGTAATGACCTTGATAGCTAGCATCAATTGCCGATCTAAGTTCTGCAACTTGTTGTTTAGGTGCCGTACTGCAAGCGGTCAACGATACGCCTAAAATCGCAAGCATCAGGTGGTGATTTGGTGTTTTCATGATCTTTATCCTTGTATTGAGTGAATTACTGGCCGTTATCCAAAGGCCCATAAGTAATCCAGTAGCCAGGAAGATTTAAGTCAAAATAGCGCGAGTCTTCGCTAAATCGCTCCCAAACATAGGCGGGGCTAATAAATTCTTCCGTCGCGAAGGGCGAGGTGATTAGTTCTGCGCCGCCAAGCAAGGTTCGACCAACACTATGAATGACCCCGCGTAAAGTGCCCCATGTAATACCCACCAAAATATTCTGATCGTGACTGATATTGACGACGTTCTTGGGTATCTCAATGAAACCGGTGACGATGTTAGCTGTGCCTTGACTGACTTTTGAGGTAAAGCATGAAAGACAGTTTTGACTATTCGCGCTGGCGGCTTGGCTTGCCAATAATGAGCAAGACAAAATAACAGCGATACTCAATTTATTTTTATTCATCGCTAATAACTCCGGTGTTGAAAATAAATTTAATCCTAGTTATTTAGTGTATTTATATCAATCAATATAGGTCGTAATTATGGTTTTTATGTTAATCAAAAATAAGGTTTAAAATAATATTTTATTTTGATAGTCAGCCAACAGAACAGTGATTGAAATCTAGCTAGGCTTTTGTTTTTACCCACCGTAAAGCAAGGAGCTTGTATGTGTTTTAACCAAAGCACTATTGTTGGATTAAATCGATATAACTGGGATGGCGAAAAAATTTACTTTGATCCTATCGTGCCGTCGCATCGGGCGGTGGTTGGTAAATCATCGAAAGTGACTTATCAACTGGATGTGCGTGAGTTTCTAACCAGCAATTGGAATGCTGTAATTCGCAAGGTGATTGAGGAAGATGTCGTAGCCTACGCAAAAAGCATCGATGCTAACTTGGCCTTATTCAGCAAACGCGGTGAGGGCGGGTTTGATTATCGGGCGCTAATCATTGCGCAATTTGTCGGCAATACCATTAACTATCGCAGTCGAAAACAAAACGACCCTTGGCGATTTCCAGAAGAAACCCTGATGATTAAAGAGGGTGATTGTGAAGATATTGCCTTTTTGTTGACCTCGCTATTATTAGCCAGTGGCATTAGTGCTTATAACCTCCGCGTCGCGTTAGGCAAGATTAAAACCATTATCGATGGTGAAGAAAATAGCTTTGATCATGCTTGGGTTATGTACAAGCGCGAGTCGGGAAAATGGATGGTGTTAGAGCCGTTGGACTTGGTCAGTCATCGAAAACCACCCAAATCGATGCGGATACAGCTAATTGAACAGCCGAGTTGTAGCTATCACTACATGCCCAGTTTTTTATTTAATACCGAGCATTTATGGGTAGTCGATAACCAGCAACATGAGCCACTAAAGGACATCGTCAATAAAGTCTGGCAACGGATGGATCCGCGTTTTGCCGGCTTTGTGCATTACAACATCATTCATGCCGCGCTGTCCGATGCGCCGGCTTGGGTAGTCAGCGAATTAGATCGGCGCTTTACTCATATCGTCCCATTTATCGACAGCACCATTGTCGATGAACCCGATTGGCCTAGCGGTCATCATCCTTATGATCATTTTGACAGCGGTTTTATTCAGCAAGCGTGGGATAGGGTTGGCGACAGGTTAAGCAATTTCAAGGCTAACAATCATGCGATAGGCCATTTTGCTTGGGCGGCGCATGGGATTGCTGATTTTTATGCGCACACCAGCTATGTGCATTTCGCCAAATTAATCAATCCGGCCAGTGATGGAGGTCATGCCAGTTTATATGATCCCGCTAACCCTTTGGCTGGGTTTGAAACCACGCCGCAATACACTCAGGGCTTGTTTGATTTCAATCGCTTTAGCATCAATACCAAGCTTTACCCTTATAACCATACTCACGCTGCGAAAGATTGGGAGGGACAGATTATTTCAGGACGCTACGGGCAACGACCCGATTCTCGCCCCAAAGATGTGTTTGAAAAATTGATTAAATTACCCGCTGAGATAACCAGTCAGGCAGACTTTAGCAAGCGCGGTGGTTTGCCCCATCACAACGAAATTGCGGTTGATAGCCCCAAGCCCTCAGCGCAACATCGCTTGTATCAAACTCAAGCTGCGCCCGATAAAACTGACCGCGAATATTATGCCAATCAATACCGCTGGCGTTATTTCAGTGCGATTCAACATATCCGGCAGTCATTTTGGAATAACTGGCAACCGTGAGTGAGAAAATAGCTGGTTTGAAATTTAGCTTATCGCTGATAGCGATTTTGGTTATATTGCGGCTTCTTTTACTCATTTATCGGTTTAATCATGTTGAAACACATTCATCTATTATTCGTCTTAATCGTTGCTGTTACCTTTTTCTACCGAGTGTATTTGGCTGAGCGTCAGCCAGAAATGTTGCAGAACAAATGGTTGAAAATTGCCCCTCATGCTTTGGCGAGTGTTTTATTGTTGTCAGGGGTTTTATTGACAGTGCAGGGCGAATGGTTAAGTCAGTCTTATGGCTGGATTGTGGCAAAAGTGATTTTGATGTTGGTGTTTATTGCTTTAGGTTTAGTAACAACGAAAACCCAAGGTATTCGCCGCTGGCAGGCGTTTGGTGGTTCTTTGATCACCTTGTTTTTAATTGCCAAAATTGCGGTTGCTAAACAAGTATTATTCTTCCTTTAAGCATTTTATTTAAAAAAATCTCCCCTAGCCCCTCTTTTGCAAAGAGGGGAATTGCAAAGCTATTTTTCACCATCGAGACCCTTAATGCCATTTTCCAATCTCGGATTATCCGAGGCTTTATTAAAAGCAATTGCCGATTCCGGCTACACAACCCCAACACCGATTCAAGCCAAAGCCTTACCCGCGATTCTGACCGGACGCGATTTATTAGCTGCCGCTCAAACCGGCACCGGCAAAACCGCTGGTTTTACCTTGCCAATTTTGCAGCAGTTGTCGAAAACCAATTACGGCCGAAATCGTCCTGTACGTTGTTTGATTTTGACCCCAACCCGCGAGTTGGCCGCACAAGTCGGCGAATCGGTTGTTAAATATGGTCGTCATTTGCAGCCGAGCTTAAAGTCGGAAGTTGTGTTTGGCGGGGTGAAAATTAATCCGCAAATGATGCGCTTGCGTGGTGGGGTGGATATTTTGACTGCTACGCCAGGACGCTTATTGGATTTAATCAGTCAAAATGCGGTAACCCTGAATAAGGTCGAAATCTTGGTTTTAGATGAAGCCGACCGCATGTTGGATATGGGCTTTATTAGAGATATTCGCAAAGTCTTGGCCTTAATGCCGAAAAAACGCCAAAACCTATTGTTTTCAGCGACTTTCTCCGCTGATATTCGTAAATTAACCGAAGATTTACTGCATAACACCTTGAAAATTGAAGTGGCAGTTGAAAATTCTGCCGCAGAAACTATCGATCAACAGGTTTATACGGTAAATAAATCAGCAAAAACCGCTTTGTTGATTCATTTGATTAAAACTCAAAAATGGCAGCAAGTCTTAGTGTTTATGAGTACCAAGCATGGTGCTAATAAACTCACAGAGAAGTTGAACGCCGCGCAAATCAAGGCCGCTGCAATTCACGGTAATAAAAGCCAAGGTGCTAGAACCTCTGCTTTGGCTGGGTTTAAAGCCGGTGATATTCAAATCCTAGTCGCGACCGATGTCGCCGCTCGCGGTATCGATATAGCGCAATTGCCGCAGGTGGTTAATTTTGAATTACCGCGCTCGGCAGCTGATTACGTGCATCGGATTGGCAGAACGGGGCGTGCGGGACAAAACGGTCAGGCGATTTCTTTGGTGTCTCAAGACGAACAACAAGCCTTGAAATTGGTTGAAAAGCTGATTGGTAGCAAGCTGCCACGTCAGCAGGTGGAAGGGTTTTAATCGTTGGCTGAGCGAAGCCGAAGCCAAAATGGCTTCGACTACGCTCAGTCGATTTTACCGCCAAAAATCAGCGTTTCTAGGTTGTTGTCTACGACCTTCGTTAAATGCAGCAATGATCACTTTAATTAAGTTTTTCATGTTGTTCCCCGCTTTTATTGTTATTTTGCTGATTAATGCCAGCTTTTTTAGCAAAGTCAAAATAGCACACAATCAAATAAAGTCCTCCCCATTTCTAATTGTTTAATTCTGTATGTGTTTTCGCACAGAATTTGATGTTGCTGAGCGGTAACTTGCTGTTCCGTAATAAAAAATCAACTTGCCTAATGGCGATCAATAGAAATAGGGAGTGTGTCTATGAGCAAAACTAAAGTATTTTTTGGCGCAACTGATCCCACTAAGGGCGTAGAGCTTTGGGTGACCGATGGAACGGCGTTTGGTACGCATTTGGTAAAAGATATTGCCGTCGGTGCTGGCAGTTCTTATCCCTATTATTTAACCGCCTTGAAAAATGGTCAGCTGCTTTTTACAGCGGATGATGGCGTTAATGGGAGAGAGCTTTGGATCAGTGACGGTAGTTCCGCGGGGACTAAATTATTAAAAGATATTAATGTTGGTGTTAATGGCTCTAATCCCTATAACTTCACCTTGCTGGGTAACGGTAAGCTGATTTTTATGGCTATGGACAGTTCATTTAACCGAGGACTGTGGGTCACAGACGGCACGACGGCAGGCACTAGCTTGTTGAAAAATATCAGCGAAACCTATCCTTATTTCACCACCTTACTGCCTAATGGTCAGGCTATTTTTAGTGCTACCGATGCGGCTAATAACAATCAATTGTGGCTGACTGATGGTACCGCGAGCGGAACTCATGCGATTAATACCGGTGCCAGTTTTAGCAATCCACAAGTATTTGCTACGGTCGGCAATGGCAAGTTGATTTTTAAGGCTGATGCAGCCAATGGTACTGAGCTTTGGGTTACCGACGGCACTAGCGCAGGCACGCATCTATTAAAAGACATTTATCTGGGGGCGGATAGCTCATATCCGAGTTATGTCACCGCCTTGGGCAATGGCCAAATTTTGTTTATGGCTAACGATGGTGTTAATGGCTCTAAGCTATGGATTAGCGACGGCACTTCCGCTGGGACTCAGTTATTAAAACCAATTTATGCCTATGTCGATGATGCTTCACCATTCCATCAAACTTCGCTGGGTAATGGTAAGGCTGTTTTTGTGGCTTATGACGCCAGCGCTAATAATGGCTATGAATTGTGGGTGAGTGATGGCACAGCAACAGGGACTAAATTACTAAAAGATATTTTTGTTGGCAGCGGCGGTTCGTATCCCACCGAGTTAATGGCTATTGGTAACGGCAAGCTTATCTTTCAAGCCACTGACGCAAAGCTGGGCACAGAGTTATGGGTGACTGATGGTACTGAAATCGGCACTAAATTATTAAAAGATATTTACATTGGTACAGGGAGTTCAACGCCTGCCAATTTTGTGCCATTAGGTAATGGTTTAGTGATGTTTAGGGCGACTGATTCGATCAATGGCTCAGAGTTATGGATTACTGATGGAACCCGTGTCGGCACTCGGTTAATCAAAGATTTATATCCAGGGATAGATGTTTCTAGCAGCTCTTTTCCCGGCCCAATGCTGTCATTAGGTAATGGTCAGGCAATTTTTAGAGCTAATGATGGCTTTAATGGCTATGAGCTTTGGATTACCGATGGCACTAAGCTTGGTACTCATATCGTCAAAAATATCTATGAGGGGATTAATCCGTCATGGCCTATCGGTATGACCGCTATCGGCGGCGGGCGGGCGATTTTTCAAGCCACCGATGCCAAGCATGGCGCTGAATTGTGGGTCACTGATGGTACAGCGGTAGGGACGGTTTTAGTCAAAGACATTAATCTAGGTGTCGGTTCTTCATTTGCTGAAAACTTTACTTTGTTAAGTGATGGACGGGTGGTTTTTACTGCCAACGATCTGATTCATGGCTATGAGCTTTGGATCAGCGACGGCAGCTCAGCAGGAACTAGCTTGTTAAAAGACATTGCAATCGGTGACAGCGGATCGGGGGCATATAACTTTTTAGCACTGGCTAACGGACAAGCGATTTTTGTTGCTCGCGATGCGATTAACGGCACTGAATTGTGGGTGACTGATGGCAGTACCGCGGGGACTAAGTTACTGAAAGATATTAATGTTGGTGTTAAGGACTCTTTGCCAAGCGATATGATTTTACTCGCTAACGGCAAGGTGCTTTTTCAAGCTAACGATGCGGTGCATGGCGGGGAATTGTGGGTGACAGATGGTACGTCGATTGGCACGAAGTTAGTTAAAGATATTAATCTCGGCAGTGGCGATGGCTGGCCGAATCAATTCGCTTTATTGGCTAATGGCAAGGCGGTTTTCACAGCCTACAATCAAACTAATGAGTATGAATTATGGATTACCGACGGTACAACGGCGGGCACCCAATTGCTGAAAGATATTAATCCTGGCAGCAATGGTTCCTATCCTTATTATCAGACTGCATTGGGCAATGGCTTGGTGGTTTTTCATGCTGATGACGGGCTTCATGGTACTGAGTTATGGGTAACTGATGGCACAACGCTGGGGACTAAATTAGTAAAAGACATTTGGCAGGGCGTGAATGGCTCTTTTCCTTCCAGCTTGGTTACATTGGGTAATGGTCGTGCGGTGTTTGTCGCTGACGATGGTGTTCACGGCACTGAATTATGGGTAACCGATGGCTCTGCGGCAGGTACATCGCTGGTAAAAGATATTCATCTGGGTAGTCAAGGTGCTTATTTGCATCATTTTGCAGCGATAGGCAATGGTCAGGCGGTTTTTTCTGCGGATGAGGGGATCAATGGTATCGAGCTTTGGGTAACTGATGGCACCAGTCTTGGGACGCATTTGGTTAAGAACATCAATAGTATGCCTTTCTCATCAACGCCTTACGGGTTTACGACGATTGATAACACGTCTATCGTTAATCGCGTTCTCAACGGCACTTCAAACGCCGATACCTTAACCGGAGCAGCAGGTGATGATACGCTGAATGGTAAAGCGGGGGCGGATCGGTTGATCGGTGCTGAAGGTAATGACACCCTGGACGGCGGCAAAGGTAATGATTATTTACAAGGCGGCTTGGGCAATGACATTTTGACCGGCGGAGCTGGTAGAGATGTATTTGTTTTCGATAAAGCGATTTACGCCACTAACAACCTTGATGTGATCACTGATTTTGATTCAGGTCGCGATAAAATTCAGCTTAGTCCGATTGTTTTTTCTGCTTTGAGTGGCGATCATCTAAATCGAGCCCAATTTTGGGCTGGCGCCAATCAAACCGCCGGCCACGATACCAGTGATCGAGTCATTTACAACACCACAAACGGTGCGCTGTATTACGACGATGACGGTATTGGTGGTGATGCTGCGGTACAAATCGC
>CAIZCB010000394.1 GCA_903931355.1 uncultured Pseudomonadota bacterium | reverse complement strand
CCAAAACAGCGTGGTTTCACTGATGCCGCCTTCGGCTCCGGTCCCGACGTAGTTGACCGCCATCCGCCAAACTCAAACCCAAAATGGTGTCACCCGGTTGAATCAATGACATGAACACCGCCATATTGGCTTGTGAACCTGAATGCGGTTGCACGTTGGCATAGTCGGCACCAAACAATTCTTTAGCGCGGTCGATAGCTAATTGTTCAACAATATCAACATATTCACAGCCGCCGTAATAGCGTTTTTCAGGATAACCTTCGGCATATTTATTGGTTAATAACGAGCCTTGCGCTTCCAATACTCGTGGGCTGGCGTAGTTTTCTGACGCAATCAGTTCAATATGATCTTCTTGGCGTTGGCGCTCTTGTTCCATTGCCTTGAATAATTCATTATCAAAACCTTCAATGGTCATCGATTTGTTAAACATGCTGTTCTCCTAGGTGATTTTCTGATTATTTGGCAATAACAGTAAAATTTGCAAGTCGGCGACGTTGGTGCCGGTTGCGCCTGTTACTAATAAATCGTTAGCCGCTTGTAAGCTGGGGTAGCTATTGTGTTGATTTAGCTGATGTTTGGCATCAATACCGGCTAATTTAATGCGTTGTAAAGTTTGGCTATCGACAAGGCCGCCAGCTGCTTCGGTTGGTCCATCGCGGCCATCGGTTCCCGCGCTCAAAAAACACCATTCGCCATTTAGCCTTAAAGCATCAGCACTTAAAGCAAATGCTAAAGCCATTTCCTGATTTCTGCCGCCTTGACCGTGTTCGCTGCTTAGACTAACCGTGGTTTCACCGCCAGCGATGATGGCAGTCGTTTCGGTTAAGTTATTGTCTAACAACTGTTTTGCTTGTTTCGCTATCATTTCAGCTGCTAAGCGAGCTTCGCCAATTAACGGTTGGCTAAATAAATAAGTTTGATAGTTTTTTTGCTTAGCGACCTTAACGGCGGCGTCAACGCTGATGGCATTGCTGCCGACTAATGTATAAGCGCAATTAGCAAAAATCACATCATCCGCTTTTGGGGTTTCGGCCTGTAAACCTACTGTACCTGCTTGTAGATGTTGTTGGACGCTGGTGGGGATTTTGTCCCAAACTGCGTATTGATTTAATACCGCTATCGCATCAGCAAAACTACTGGGATCAGCCACACAAGGGCCGCTGGCAATCGCGCTTAAATCATCACCCAGTACATCCGACAAAATCAGCGCATGTAAATCGGCGGGAGCGGCTAATCGAGCCAGACCACCACCTTTTAGTTGTGAACAATGCTTACGCACACAATTGATTTGATTGATATTCGCGCCGCTACCTAGCAACAATTCGGTAGTCGCTATTTTGTCCTCAAGACTAATCCCCGCCACAGGGTAGGGCAACAAGGCCGAACCGCCACCGGAAATTAAACACAAAACTAAGTCATCGCTTTGACAGCTTTGTAACTGCTCGGCAATGGTTTTTGCGGCAGCTAAACCACGTTGATCTGGAAGCGGATGACCGCTGGCAATCACCAAGGCATTTTCAAGCTGACAAAAATTTTCATCATTAGTGACAGCGATTGGTGTGCTGGCAAGGTATCGGCTAGGAATTGCATCCATCGCGGCCCTTAGCATTGCCGTGGCCGCTTTGCCAAAAGCGATTAAATGAATTCGCTGCCAGTTGCCGCAACGCTCACCGATCTGCAAGCCTTGTTCATCAAACCGCAACTGACGCTTAACCGCCGCATAAGGATCGGCTGCAGCGACACCGGCCTGAAAACAGGCAATAGCATCTTGGCGTAACGTCTCCAAGTGCTGGGTCATTGATTAAGCCATTTGTTTGGCTAGTTCGAAAATAATTTCAGCATCGAAAACTTGTTTATTGCTATCAAACAATTTGCCGATACAAGCGCGATGCAAAGCCAGTTTTAAAGCGCCAAAGCCAATCGCGCCCCAAACAATTTTGCCTTCTCGTAACTCGCCTTTGTCCATCATATTAGTGCCACCAATCCCAACCGGCGGGGTAGCATTGGCATCGGCAATCACTTCTAAGTGCGGATGATTTTGCCAATGTTCCGGTTTCAATAATTCGATACCCGCTGCGCCAGTCGCTAAGATGATATTGGCATTAGCAATTGCCGCCGCGCGACTATCAAAATCAGGCGCAGCCACCGCATTAATTTCAACCCCAAAACGCTGTTTAACCGCCGCACAAGCTTGTTCAGCATTGGCTAAAGTGCGTGAAGTAATGGTGACGCTCGCACCTTCTAAAGCCAGCATCGCCGCAGCCCGTTGACCCACCGGCCCAGTGCCAGCCAAAATCACTGCTTGTTTACCAGCCAAGCGGGTACTGCTGGCAATTTTAGCGACAGCGGCAGCGGCGGTGGTGTTGCTACCATTACTATCGAGCATCACAGATACTTGAAAACCGGGGAAAAACTGTTTTTGTACCGCTTTAAATAAAGCTTCACCAGCAGCCATATTGCTGCCGCCAATAAAAATCGCCGTGTTTTTTTTGTCTTTAGGGGCGCGGGTAAAAATACAACCATCCACCAAACCGCCCACATTGTCAGGGCTAACATTGGCATGACCAATCACATGATCAGCACCGCCGTCATAAGCGACCACAGTATCAAAAGTCGAAGCATGAGCATCGGTATCAAATTGAAATAACAGTTTTTTCATTGAATCAGCCATCTGAAAAAGGTTAGCGGATACGCTAGGCAATCTAGGAAAGCTGGGCATTATACAGAATATCGCCAGCGGAAACCCTCAGGTAAACCAAGTGTTGTCGGCTAGTAGCCGCGAAAATTTCTGATTGTTCCCCCAAATCGAATATGTCATATTGTCAAAAACCATTAAGCAATACTGATATTAAGGAACCAAGATGAAGCGCCCCATTCCTATCGCTGTCACCGGAGCAGCTGGCCAGATTAACTATTCATTGTTATTTCGTTTGGCTGCCGGTGAGTTATTGGGCGCGGATCAACCGATTATTCTGCATTTGCTAGAAATTCCACCGGCGATGAAAGCCTTGGAAGGCGTGGTGATGGAGTTGAATGACTGTGCTTATCCGTTGCTGCAAAAAATCGT
>CAIZCB010000393.1 GCA_903931355.1 uncultured Pseudomonadota bacterium | reverse complement strand
TAGTGCTTTAAATAAACCTATGCTTCTCGAGAAAATGGATTTTCCAGAGCCAGTTATAGCAATTGCAATTGAGCCAAAGACAAAGGCAGATCAGGAAAAACTATCTGTAGCATTGGGACGGCTTTCTCAAGAAGATCCTTCGTTTAGGGTGAATACAGATCAGGAATCTGGTCAGATCATAATTTCAGGTATGGGTGAGTTACATCTTGAAATTATCGTCGATAGGATGAAAAGAGAATTCAATGTTTCTGCAAATGTTGGTTCGCCACAAGTAGCCTACAGAGAGTCAATTTCCAAAACAATTGAAATTGAAGGTAAGTTTGTAAGGCAGTTAGGTGGAAAAGGTGTTTATGGGCATGTTTGGCTTAAGTTGGAGCCAAAACTGCGTGGCGAAGGTTACGAGTTTATAAATGGGTTGTCTGAGGGCGTCGTTCCGAAGGAATTTGTACCTGCGATTGATAAAGGCATACAAGAACAAATGGAAAATGGCATAATAGGCGGTTTTCCAGTAGTGGATGTTAAAGTTACATTGTTCGATGGATCTTATCATGATGTTGATTCGAATGAGATGGCCTTTAAAATTGCAGCATCCATGGGGTTTAGAGATGGAGCTGTAATAGCTTCACCGATATTGCTTGAACCGGTAATGAAGGTTGAGGTGACAACACCTGAAGAGTATATGGGTGAAGTTGTTGGCGATATAAATAAACGCCGAGGAATTATCCATGGAATGGATGAAACAATTGGTGGGAAATCGATAGTATGTGAAGTACCTTTGGCTGAAATGTTTGGTTATGCAACTGACCTAAGATCGGCTACACAAGGAAGGGCGACATACAGTATGCAGTTTGAAAAATATAATGAAGCACCTGCAAATATTGCGGATGCTGTTTTTAAAAAAGTATCTTAATTCTTTATAAATATTAGGTATTGACTCATGGCAAAAGAAAAGTTTGAAAGAAAAAAACCACACGTTAACGTAGGTACAATTGGTCATGTTGACCATGGTAAAACTACATTGACTGCGGCATTAACAAAAGTTATGGCTGAATTACAAGGTGGTGAAGTTAAAGCTTTTGACCAAATTGATAATGCGCCAGAAGAAAGAGCGCGTGGTATTACAATTTCAACTTCACATGTTGAATATGAGTCACCAAATCGCCACTATGCTCACGTTGACTGCCCTGGTCACGCTGACTACGTAAAAAACATGATTACTGGTGCTGCTCAGATGGACGGCGCTATTTTGGTTTGTTCTGCTGCTGATGGCCCAATGCCGCAAACACGCGAACATATTTTGTTGTCAAGACAGGTTGGTGTTCCGTACATCGTTGTGTTCTTGAATAAAGCTGATATGGTTGACGATGCTGAGTTGATCGAATTGGTAGAGATGGAAATTCGTGAATTGTTAAATCAATACGAATTCCCAGGTGATGATACTCCGATTGTTGTAGGTTCTGCTTTAAAAGCATTAGAAGGCGACCAAAGCGAAATTGGCGTTCAATCAGTCGTTAAATTGGTTGAAGCTTTAGATAGCTATATTCCAGAGCCAGAAAGAGCGATTGACGGTAAATTTTTGATGCCAATCGAAGACGTATTCTCAATTTCAGGTCGTGGTACAGTGGTGACGGGTCGTATTGAGCGTGGCATTGTAAAGGTTGGTGAAGAGGTTGAGATTGTTGGTATTAAAGATACCGTGAAAACAACCTGTACTGGTGTTGAAATGTTCCGTAAGTTGTTGGATCAAGGTCAAGCTGGTGATAACGTAGGTGTGTTATTGCGTGGTACAAAACGTGATGATGTTGAGCGTGGTCAAGTATTGGCGCATGTTAACTCAATCAAACCGCATTCACATTTCAAAGCAGAAATTTACGTGCTATCAAAAGATGAAGGTGGTCGTCACACACCATTCTTTAACGGATACCGTCCACAGTTCTATTTTAGAACTACAGATGTAACCGGTGCTGTTGATTTGCCAGAAGGCGTAGAAATGGTAATGCCTGGTGACAATATCGCAGTAACTGTTAAACTAATTTCTCCAATCGCGATGGAAGATGGTTTGCGTTTCGCGATTCGTGAAGGTGGTCGTACTGTTGGTGCTGGTGTTGTTGCATCTATCATTGAGTAATCTATATGGCTACTAATCAAACAATCCGTATACAATTAAAAGCATTTGATCATAAATTAATTGATCAATCAGCTGGTGAAATTGTAGAAACTGCAAAAAGAACTGGTGCTCAAGTAAAAGGCCCAATTCCTTTGCCTACAAGAAAAGAACGCTTTACCGTATTAATTTCTCCGCATGTTAATAAAGATGCGCGTGATCAATACGAGTTAAGAACATATAAAAGGTTGCTTGATATTGTTGAGCCAACTGATAAAACCGTTGATGCATTGATGAAATTAGATCTTGCAGCTGGGGTTGATGTTCAAATAAAGCTTAAATAATATAGAGTTAAATTAGAGGAATTGGCAGATGTCAATAGGTCTTGTTGGTCGTAAATGTGGTATGACCCGAATTTTTGGTGAAGATGGTGTATCTGTCCCAGTAACTGTTTTACACATTGATTCTAATCGTGTGATACAAGTAAGAAGTAAAGATAATGATGGTTATCGTGCAATTCAAGTTGCAGCTGGTCATGTTAAATCTTCCAAAGTAAATAAAGCATTAGCAGGTCATTATGCTGCTGCAAATGTTACTGCAGGCCGTGGTTTGTGGGAATTCAGATTAAATGACAACGAGGGTGTTGAACTATCTGCTGGTTCTGAACTTAGTGTTGAAGTATTCCAAACAGGTCAAGTGGTTGATGTTGCTGGAATAAGTATTGGTAAAGGTTTTGCTGGTACTGTTAAAAGACATAACTTTAGAACACAAGATGCTACACATGGTAACTCCCGTTCACACAGGGTGCCTGGTTCTAATGGTATGAACCAAACTCCAGGTCGAGTTTTTAAAGGTAAGAAAATGTGTGGTCATATGGGAGCAGAAAATACAACTGTTCAAAATCTAACAATCCATTCAATTGATTTGGAAAGAAGTTTGATTTTAGTCAGAGGTTCTGTACCTGGTGCAAAAGGCGGTGATGTAGTTATTACACCTGCTGTAAAATTGTTAAATAAAGGTTAAGTTATGAGTTTGCAAATACCTGCAATCAATAATCAGAATTCTGGTCAAGTTGTATCTGAAGCTATATTTGGTCAAGAATTTAATGAGACATTAGTTCATCAGTTGGTAACAAAATATTTATCAGCTGCACGAGCTGGAACAAAAGCGCAAAAAAATCGTTCAGCTGTAAGCGGTGGCGGTGCTAAGCCATTTAGACAGAAAGGGACTGGTCGTGCTCGTGCTGGTACAACACGTAGTCCTGTGTGGAGAACAGGTGGTGTGGCATTTGCTGCTCAACCTAGATCATATGAACAGAAACTTAACAAGAAAATGTATAAAGTCGGTATTAGATCGATTTTTTCAGAATTGTTAAGACAAAACAGAATTTCAGTTTGTGATGATATTTTTCCTGCCGAACCTAAAACAAAAGACTTGTTAGCTAAGTTGGAAGGTATCGAGTTTGGTCGTTTATTGATTATCGCAGATGAATTAAATGAAAATTTATTCTTATCAGCGCGCAATGTTCCTTATTTGGCTGTAGTGACTCCAACAAGTGTAGATCCCGTTTCATTGGTTTCTGCTGATGTAGTAATCGCAACCACAGCAGCATTAAAACAAATCGAGGAGCGTTTAGCATGAGCATTAATCAAGTAAAATTGGCTTCTGTATTGCAGGCACCAATAGTTTCTGAAAAAAGTTCAATTGCAGCTGATAGCAGCAATCAATTTGTATTTAAAGTACAAAATGATGCAACGAAATTGCAAGTCAAAAATGCAGTTGAGTTAATGTTCAATGTTAAGGTTGAATCAGTTAGAGTCCTGAATGTTAAAGGTAAAATCAAAAGATTTGGCCGTACATTAGGTAAAAGATCAGACTGGAAAAAGGCATATGTCAAGTTACAGTCTGGATATAGTATTGAATTAGCATCAGCTTAATTAAAAAGATCAATTAGGAGCGGTAGAAGAGCATGGCTATTCTGAAATCAAAACCGACATCTCCAGGTTCTCGGTTCGTAGTACGTGTAAAAAACAATGATTTATATAAGGGTAAGCCATTTGCACAGCTACTGGAAAAAAAGAGTAATACTGGTGGTCGTAATAATCTAGGTAGAATTACAACTCGTCACATTGGTGGTGGGCATAAACAATTTTACAGGGTTGTAGACTTTAAAAGAAATAAACTTGATATTCCTGCGGTTGTAGAAAGAATTGAATACGATCCAAATAGAACAGCAAATATTGCGTTAATTCTATTTAAAGACGGAGAGCGTAGATACATTATCGCGCCAAAAGGAATTGAAGTTGGGCAAGAAATTTTAAGTTCAGAAGTTACTCCAGTTAAACCTGGTAACTGTATGCCATTAAGAAATATGCCGTTGGGTGCAACTTTGCATTGTGTAGAGTTAAAACCTGGCAAAGGTGCCCAGATTGCAAGAAGTGCAGGAACATCAGTTCAACTTGTGGCAAAAGACGGTAACTATGTAACAATTCGTCTACGTTCAGGTGAGATGCGTAAAGTTTCATCTGACTGTAAAGCTGTGATTGGTGAGGTTTCTAATTCAGAGCATAACTTGATTTCACTTGGTAAAGCAGGCGCTAAAAGATGGCGTGGAGTTAGACCAACTGTTAGAGGTGTGGCAATGAACCCTGTTGACCATCCACATGGTGGTGGTGAAGGTAGAACATCAGGTGGTCGTCACCCTGTTTCTCCTTGGGGTACACCTACAAAAGGTTATAAAACTAGAAAAAATAAACGTACTAACAATATGATTGTTAGACGCCGTAAGCAAAAATAAGAGGTAGCAAACCGTGCCGCGTTCAATTAAAAAAGGTCCATTTATTGATCATCATCTGCTGAAAAAAGTTGAAGAAGCAGTGAAAGCAAATAATCGGAAACCAATTAAAACCTGGTCAAAATAAGGCTGCTGCTTGGCCGTTTGCTTTTTAGCGGGGAACTGAAGGCCTGCCAAATACAGCG
>CAIZCB010000392.1 GCA_903931355.1 uncultured Pseudomonadota bacterium | reverse complement strand
AGCTCTGCCTCGCGGCTTCCAGAAAGTTGATGGTTTGGTGGCGGTTAAGACTTAAGTGAAGTGCCTCCCCCTTTGAAAAAGGGGGATTGAGGGGGATTTATTTGAATAATCTCCCCTAGCCCCTCTTTTTCAAAGAGGGGAATCACACCCAATGTTTAACTTAATTACGCTGATGTCGTTAAGGCTTGATTTTTTATGTCGCTCATTGTTTGAAGGATAAAAATCATGAATAAAAACTTACAGTTAGTTAGAGATTTTCATCAGCAATTTGGGATTGCTCAACCTGAATATCCTGACACTGCGCATTTATCGGATATGGATATAGTGATGCGTCAGGCTTTGTTGTTTCAGTGTGGGCAAGAGACTTTTCAAGCGATTGCGATTGGCGACACCGCTAAAATTTTGGCGGGGTTTGTTGATTTGGCTTACAACGCGTTGGCGGCAATTGCTTGTCGTGGTGATGATGTGTTACTGAGTGTAGTCAGTTGGCGGCAGGATGGATCGGTGTTGTCGGTAGTCAAAGCTTTATCCGACAAAATCAACCGTTGTAGTTCTGGTGAAAGCGTTGATTATTCAGCTTTATATCGACTTTGCGAACAGCTTTCTAGTCGCTTTCTCAATGCGGATTTTGATGGGGCTTTTTTGGCGGTGCATCGCAATTTAACCGCCAATGCGGTTGCATCAACAGGCAATGATTATGCCCAGCGTTTTGAGCAGGAAACATTGCCACCAGCACCGGATTTAAGCGCGAATTTATACGAATAAGGGTAGATTTAATGACAAAAACCTTGGGTTTTGTTGGGATTGGTTTAATGGGTAAATCGTTGACGCTACGTTTGTTAGCGGCCGGTTATCAAGTGAATGTCTGGAATCGCAGTGCTGATAAATTGGTAGCAGTCAGTCAGGCTGGTGCGGTGGTTTGTGATACCGTTGGTGAATTGGTCACTCAATCTGATGTGATTATTCTCTGTTTAGCCGACACGGCGGTGGTTGAATCGGTGGTTAAACAACAGATTTTGCCGAATGGCAGTGCTGGTAAATTAGTGATTGATTTGTCCAGTATCGACCCTGAAGTGACTCGCCAATTAGCCACTGAGCTACAAACTCAATGCGCTATGGCTTGGGTTGATGCGCCAGTGTCTGGCGGTACCGCTGGCGCAGAACAAGGTAGTTTGGCGATTATGGCCGGTGGTGCTGAGGCCGATATTGCCGTGGCGCGTGAGGTGTTGAAGCCCTTATACAGTCGATTGACTCACATGGGTGCTGTCGGTAGCGGTCAAACTACCAAAATCTGTAATCAAATGATCGTTAGTTGCAATGTGTTGGTGATTGCCGAAATGATGGCTTTAGCAAAAGCCGCTGGCGTCGATACCGTGAAAATTCCCGAAGCATTAGCGGGAGGTTTTGCCGATTCCAAGCCGTTGCAAATTGTCGGGCCAGAAATGGCCAATCAATGTTTCGAGCCAGTGAAATGGCGGGTGAAAACCTTGTTAAAAGATTTGAATATGGCCGCGGAATTGGCGCGTAAACAGGGCAGTGCGGTGCCGATTTCTGGCTTAGCCGCGCAGTTGATGCAATTGCACGGCAGCGCTGGTTTTCTGGAGCAAGACCCTTCAACCTTAATCAAGCTTTATAGTCACGACTAATGCCACGTTTTACTGCTAATCTCAGTTTATTATTTACCGAAGTGCCTTTGCTGGAGCGGTTTGCGCTGGCTAAGCAATATGGTTTCACCGCGGTAGAAATTCAATTTCCTTATCTTTTCCCTGCTGAGCAAATTCAAGCGGCTCTGTTAGAAAATGATCTGCGTTTGGTGTTGTTTAATGTCGATGCCGATACTTTGTTGCAAGGCGGTGAAGGTCTAGCGGCGGTGCCGGAAAAGCAGGTGCAGTTTAAAGCTGCGGTGGCGCAAGCGGCAGACTATGCAGCGATTTTAAAGCCGGAAGTGATTAATGTTTTACCCGGTCGTTGTCTGGATTTAGCTCGATTGCCAGAATATCAGGCGACTTTGCTGGAAAACCTGCATTACGCCAGCCAAGTGTTTGCCGAGCAAGGTATTACCACGGTGTTTGAAGCGGTCAATAGTATTGATATGCCTGGCTTTATTATTGATAACAGTGAAAAAATGCTGGCGACTTTGGCGGCGGTCAATCATCCCAATTTACGCCTGCAATACGATATTTATCATCTGACGAGGATGGGTGAAGATTGCGCGGCATTTTTCAAACAACATTTGGCGAAAATTGGCCATATTCAATTTGCCGACTGTCCTGGGCGCAATGAACCGGGAACTGGGGTAATTGATTTTGTTAGCTTATTTGCTTTATTAGATGCCAATCATTATTCAGGCTGGGTTGGGGCAGAGTATCGACCTAGCACCACAACAGCCGAGAGTTTGGCGTGGATGAAAAGCCTCGCGGTATAATCGGCGCAATCTCTTCTTAAAATAAAACCATGTCCAAACATAATTTCACTATTCACCACGCCAGCTTAATCGTTTCTGATGCCGAAAGATCCTTGCGGTTTTATCGTGATATTTTGGGCATGAAGCAAATAGATCGCCCGCCATTGCCGTTTCCCGGTGCATGGTTAGAAGTTGGTTTACAGCAGATTCATTTACTGGAATTAGATAATCCTGACCCAACGACCGGTCGTCCCGCGCATGGTGGTCGTGATCGGCATGTGGCGATGTATATCGATTCTTTTGATGTGTTGAGAGAAGATTTATTGCAAGCCGGTGTTGAACATACCTTAAGTATTTCTGGGCGAAAAGCGCTGTTTTGCCGTGATTTTGATGGCAATGCTTTGGAGTTTATCGAGCGTTCTTAAAGCCATGTTAACAACACTGTTTTACATTGCGCTGTTAGTTGCTAGTTTAGCGATGGTGTTGTTTTTTATCGGTTTTATCTTGATGCAAGCGGGTTTGCCTTGGTTAACCACTTTATTTTATGGCATAGCCAGTAAAGTTTTATTGCTGACTATGTTATCGCTGTTTGCCTTAGCTTTGATCGGATTGGCTTTGACGGTTTGGCGACAATTACGCCGTTATTTTAGTCGTGAAAGTTTTGCGTTAAGGCGGATTTTAAGCTTATATAACCATCAGCGTAATCTGAAACAACGGACTGCCCAACAATCGCGGCAGTTACATTATTTGAATCGGTTTAAGCGCCATCGCTTGTTGGTTGCTAATAATCGTAAACATTTGCGGGAGTTATTTGATGCGGTTAATCGGGAGTTACAAGCGGTGAAAACCCAGTTGCCTAGTGCAAAGTATCGTCGTTTGCGAAAAGCCCTGCGTCGCAGTTATCGGCAGGGTGATGTTGATGGGATTTTGTCTGTTCGTGGAGATATGCAATGTCGATAATGGGTCAATTAATTGATGATTTCGTCAACTATTGGCAGCGCCGCCGTGACCAAAATTTACAGTGGCGCTTAGGTCGGCATGGTGATGTGACTGAAATGCGTCGCGCTAAAGCCATGGCTGAGCAAGCTTTGGTGGCGCAGTTGAAAAAACAGGCGCAGCAGTTAGCGCATGATTTGGCGGTTAATAAAATCCGTAATGTCAATGACTTGGCGATGGTGAAAGTGCAGTGTAAACAAGAGCTTAAAGACTATCAGCAATATTTGCAGTCTTTAGATCGCTTGAAAGAATCATTGCGTAATAGCTATTCACATTTGCCAGAAGCGGTGGCGTTTACGATTCATCATCACGCCAAACAGCTGTTGCATCGAATGTGGGAAGCCGAAGAAGGCCATGAAAAAATGAAGGTGGAAATGCAGTTGTTGCAATTTATGGCTGCCGTTCATGAAGATAGTCGGGCAGCCTTGCAAGGTGAAACTAACGATGGCTTACCGCAAAATGCTTTGGCCTTTATTGATGCTGATTCGGTGGTTAAATAGGCTGGAAATAGGCTTCAATATCTTTCACTAGTTTTTTATTGAGCGCAAACATCACGACATGATCACCTTCGGCAAATACGGTGTCGTGATGAACTGGAATCACTTCTTTTTCGCGAATCAAGGCACCTAAAATTACCCCATCCGGCAGGGTGACTTGATCGACTCGCAAGCCAACCACTGTATGAGCATTTTTACCGCGATGAGCAATCGCCTCAATCGCTTCAGCACTACCGCCACAAACTGAGCTAACCCCAACCACATCGCCTTTTCGGACATGTTTAAGAATGTTGCCCAAGGTTTCTAATTTAGGCTGAATGGCTAAATCAATATCGGTACTGTCTACCAGTTTTAGATAAGAATTGTTGTTGACCAGACAAATCACTTTTTTGGCACCGA
Organism: uncultured Pseudomonadota bacterium; assembly: GCA_903931355.1. Classification (GTDB taxonomy): domain Bacteria; phylum Pseudomonadota; class Gammaproteobacteria; order Methylococcales; family Methylomonadaceae; genus Methylomonas. The sequence goes on along the minus strand of CAIZCB010000392.1, from coordinate 3,600 downwards.
GTTTTTTCGCCAGTGCTGCTGAAATTAGGTTGATACCGTCATTATTAGTAACCGCGCAGAACAAATCGGTGTTTTCGATCATTTCTTCTTGCAGCAAAGATTCGTCGGTGCAATCGCCATTTAAAATCAAGGTTTTGCGTAAATCATTGGCAATTTCTTTGGCGCGAGGCAAATCACTTTCAATCAGTTTAACTTGATGATCTTTTTCCAAGGCAATCGCTAAACGTTTACCAACGTGACCACCACCGGCCAACATAATGGATTTAATCGGTGATTCGAGTTTGTGTAAGTCCATTAAGGTTTTCATCACCTTATCGTGTGGGCAAACGAAAAATACTTCATCACCGGTTTCAATTTTGGATTCGCCATTTACCGCAATCGCTTTGCCATCTCTAAAAATCGCCGCGATACGAATCATGCCGTCGGCTAGTTTTTCTTTAACGATATGGATTTTTTTGCCGGTTAAAAAGCCGCTGGAAACAACACGAATTGAAAATAAGCGGATTAAACCATCGGCAAATTCGGAAACATGCAGGGCACCGGGATATTTGATCAGGTTGTGAATTGACTCAGTCACCACTTGTTCGGGGCTGATGACAATGTCAATCCCGCCGGGTGCGAATAATTGTGGGTGGTTAAGAAAATCAATTGCTCGAACCCGGGCAATGGTTTTTGGTTTGCTGTACAGCGTGTTGATCACCTGACAAGCCAGCATATTGGTTTCGTCACGGTCGGTAACCGCAATCACCATGTCAGCATGTTCGATGCCAGCTTGCTGGAGGACGCTTGGATGAGCAGCATTGCCTTCAACGGTGGCGATGTCCAAACGGGCTTTTAATGCGGTAAGCAGTTGTGGATTTTTGTCGATTACCACGATGTCGTTTTCTTCACTAGCTAATGCGCCAGCAACAGAAGAACCGGTAATACCGGCACCAAGAATCACTATTTTCATAAAACTCTGGAGGGGTAAGGGGCTGTTATTTGCCCGCTGTTTGCCAAGTATAAAGGCGGCGGATTATACGCTGATGCCCAGTCTTGTCTATGTTAAACCAGCGTTCAATTGGGATTAGATCACTAGCGTGGGCTTGTTTTCTGGTCACGATAGCCTCATAGCGTTTATAATCGCAAACTTTGTATTCACTTTTACACTGGAAATATCATGCTGGGTAAGCTGGTTAAATTAGTTGTCGGCAGCCGCAATGACAGGCTGATTAAGAAAAAACGTAAGCTAGTCAAGAAAGTCAACGTATTGGCTTCTGATTATGAAAAACTGTCAGATGAGGCGCTAAAAGCCAAAACCCAAGAATTTCGTGATCGCCTTGCTCAAGGTGAAACCCTAGATCATTTGTTACCAGAAGCCTTTGCCGCAGTGCGCGAAGCCTCGACTCGCGTGTTTGGTATGCGCCATTTCGACGTGCAGTTGATTGGCGGTATGGTGTTACATGACGGCAAAATTGCTGAAATGAAAACCGGTGAGGGTAAAACTCTGATGGCGACCTTGGCGGCATACTTAAATGCCTTGTCTGGTCGCGGTGTGCATGTGGTGACAGTCAACGACTACTTAGCGCGTCGTGATGCTGACACCATGGGTAAGTTATATAGCTTTTTAGGTTTAAGCACTGGGGTTATCGTCAGCGAATTAACCCAAGAAGAACGTAAAGTGGCTTACGCTGCCGATATTACTTACGGTACTAACAACGAATTTGGCTTTGATTATCTGCGCGATAACATAGCGTTTAGCTTGGAGCAAAAAGTCCAACGTGATTTAAACTTCGCGATTGTTGACGAAGTTGACTCTATCTTGATTGACGAAGCCAGAACCCCGTTGATCATTTCTGGTCAGGCCGAAGGTAATACTGATATTTACCTCAGAACCAACCAAATCATTCCGCATTTAAGCAAGCAAGAAAAATCCGAAGATCCTGAGTTACAAGATCAAATGCCGGGTGATTTTTTTGTTGATGAAAAAGGCCGTCAAATTCACTTAACCGAAGCAGGTTACGAGCGCGTTGAGCATTTATTGGCTGAACAAGGCTTGATGGTCGAAGGCTCTGGTTTATACGACGCCGCTAACATTCGCTTGATGCATTATTTAAATGCCTCTTTACGCGCTCACGCACTGTTCCAAAAAGACGTTGATTATGTGGTTGCTAACGATCAAGTCATCATCGTTGACGAATTCACCGGTCGTATGATGACTGGACGTCGCTGGTCAGAAGGCTTGCACCAAGCGGTCGAAGCCAAAGAAAACGTCACCATCCAAAACGAAAACCAAACGCTCGCTTCAATTACTTTCCAAAACTACTTCCGTTTGTATAACAAACTGTCAGGTATGACCGGAACCGCTGATACCGAAGCCTTTGAGTTAAACAAAATCTACGGCCTTGAAGTAGTGGTGATTCCGACTCACAGACCAATGATTCGTAAAGATATGGGCGATTTGGTTTACCTGTCGGCGCGTGAAAAATATCTGGCGGTGATTGAAGACATTAAAGACTGCGCTCAACGTGGTCAGCCGGTGTTAGTTGGTACAACCTCGATTGAAAACTCTGAATTGATTTCATCGTTGTTACAACAGCAAAACATTGCGCATGAAGTATTAAACGCTAAGCAGCACGAACGCGAAGCGCACATCATCGAAAACGCCGGTATGCCTGGCGCTGTGACCATTGCTACCAATATGGCCGGTCGTGGTACGGATATTGTGTTGGGTGGTAATTTAAGTGCTGAATTAGCGGCATTAGGTGAAGACGCCTCTGAAGCCGATAAAGACAAAGTGCGTGGTGCATGGTTAGATCGTCACGAACGCGTAATTGCCAGCGGCGGTTTGCATGTGATTGGTTCTGAGCGTCACGAATCACGCCGTATTGATAACCAGTTGCGTGGTCGTTCCGGTCGTCAAGGTGATCCAGGTTCAACCCGTTTCTATTTGTCACTACAAGATGACTTGATGCGAATTTTCGCTTCTGAACGTGTGGCTGGTTTGATGCAAAAACTGGGTATGCAAGAAGGCGAAGCGATTGAGCATCCTTGGGTAACTCGCTCTATCGAAAGTGCTCAACGCAAAGTCGAAGGTCGTAACTTCGATATTCGTAAAGAAATCCTAGCTTATGACGACGTTGCCAACGATCAGCGTAAAGTAGTTTATGCACAGCGTAATGAATTAATGGCGGCTGACGCGATTGATGACATCATCAGCGCGATTCGTGCCGACGTTATTAATGAAGCGATTACCTTGTTCATTCCGCCTAAAACCATGGAAGAGCAATGGGACATTCACGGTTTAGAACAGCATTTACAACAAGACTTCAATATTGATTTGCCATTGACTGAAATGATGGCTAACGATCGTAAGTTAGACGAAGCTAAATTGCGTCAACTGATTGTCGCTCATGCAGAACAACAAAGCCTTGAGAAAGAACAAGCGATTGGTGCTGAAGTGATTCGTCACTTTGAAAAATCAGTGATGTTGCAAGTCTTGGATAACAGCTGGAAAGAGCATTTGGCAGCGATGGACCAATTGCGTCAAGGTATTCACTTCCGTGGCTACGCGCAAAAAGATCCAAAGCAAGAATACAAACGTGAGTCGTTTGAAATGTT
>CAIZCB010000391.1 GCA_903931355.1 uncultured Pseudomonadota bacterium | reverse complement strand
GTGGTTTCAGCCAGTCTTTAAACGCAGCCAAAGCCGATTCATCACCGCTGAATTGAAAACCATAATGTACCCGACTGCCCGGTTGAATAACCGCCGTGGCGGCTAAATCGGCTTGGTTAATCATCACCCGTGGCGAAAAATTGTAAAAATCACCGCGTTTGTCGGGTTCAAAGCGAATCACTTGGCTGATTTGCAGGGCTTTTTCACCCACGGTCAGCGAGTCGCCGAGTTTTAGACTTAAAGCGGTTAAAACCCGATTATCAACCCAAGCTTGGCCGGCGCTAGGGCCATGATTGATGCTGGTTTGGCTGTCGTAATCATCACCGCTGATTTTTAATTGACCGCGTAACGGATAGTTGTCGCTAATCGCTTTGACCGAGGCCAATAACATGGCTTGGTTTTCTAATAAAACGCTGGGGAATTCGCTGGTTTGCGATTGTTTTAAACCCAGTTCGCTGGCTTTTTCCAGCCAAGTTGGATTGATTAAGCTGGGACTGGAAACCGCTAAATCAGCGGCTAAAAACTCTGCGGCTTGGCTATTGAAAGTGTTTTGTAAGCGGTCGGCGAATAAGCTGATCGCTGTCGAGCTGGTGACGGCGATTAATAAAGCAAACACCAGCAAACTCAGTTCGCCGGAGCGCCAATCACGCCAGAGCATTTTTAAAGCTAAATGAAACAATCTCATAGTAAACGTCCCGCTTCCAAAGCGATGGTGCGTTGGCAACGTGCGGCTAGATGAGCGTCGTGAGTGACCAAAATCAAGGTGGTGTGTTGCTCGTGATTTAGCTCTAACAATAAATCAATAATGCTGGCACCGGTTTTGCTGTCTAAATTGCCGGTCGGTTCATCAGCAAATAAAATCGCCGGTTGTGTGACAAAAGCTCGCGCCAAGGCTACTCGTTGTTGTTCGCCGCCGGATAATTGTTTGGGCGTGTGATGCAGACGGTGGCCTAAACCGACTCGTTGCAACAGATTTTTAGCGGCGCTTTCGGCTTGACGATCACCAGCTAATTCCAGCGGCAACATCACATTTTCTAAGGCGGTTAAGCTGGGTAGTAATTGAAACGATTGAAACACAAAACCAATCGCTTGGTTACGCAAAGCGGCGCGGCCATCTTCATTCAGCTGAGTAAGATCAATGTCATTGATTAACACTTTGCCGCTAGTCGGCAGATCCAATCCCGCCAACAAACCCAGCAAGGTTGATTTACCCGAACCGGACTCGCCGACAATGGCGATGGTTTCACCGTGCTTGATGCTTAAATCCACTGATGACAAGATATGCAAAGTGCCTTCTGAGGTTTGAACCGCTTTGCCGAGTTGCTGAGCGGCGATAATCGGATGGCTGTTGAGGGTTTCTGGAGTGTTAAGCATGTTAAAAATTTTCCTTGTCGTGATGATGACTTTATTACCGTGGACGGTGTCCGCTAAAACCATAGTCGTGTTGGGTGACAGCATTAGTGCCGGATTTGGCATCGAAGTTCAGCAAGGCTGGGTAGCCTTGTTACAAAACCGCTTGGCGGCACAGCATAGCCCGTATGTTATCAGCAATGAAAGCATCAGCGGCGATACCTCAGCAGGCGGTTTGGCTAGGATTGATGATGCCTTGCGTCGTCATAAACCGCAAATTGTCTTGATTGAATTGGGTGCTAATGATGGTTTACGCGGTTTGTCACCGGAAGCGATGAAAGCTAATTTGACCGAAATGGTCAAACGCGCGGAAAAATCCGGTGCCAAAGTATTATTGCTGGCGATGAAAATCCCGCCCAATTACGGCAAGCGCTATATCGAAATGTTCTACAACATTTACCCGCAACTGGCCGCCGAGTTAAAAGTGCCTTATGTGCCGTTTATTTTGGAAGATGTCGCGCTTAAAACCGAATTGATGCAGGCTGATGGTTTGC
>CAIZCB010000390.1 GCA_903931355.1 uncultured Pseudomonadota bacterium | reverse complement strand
TTTAACATCGCTAATTAATGGAAGGGCCAAGCTACTGGCAAAGGTTAAGTAAACGAATGAAGATCGACGCACGATTAGTCCTTATAAATATCGATTGATTTCCAGAAAAGGAGAATTTGAATGAAGTTCGCTAAAAATGGACATAGTTTAATGGCTTCCCAAAAAAGCCGTGGTTAAATGATGTTAAATCCTTTTTATTCAATAAGTTAACAAAAACAAAAGTTCAAAAACACACTTAATAGTTTGTTTTTTCGGCTACATCCCCAGACAATAGCGCCAATCTCGATTAACAATTAAAACGCTTGTATGACTAACACTGAAGATGTTCGTATTGATAAATGGCTTTGGGCTGCTCGGTTTTTTAAAACCCGTAATTTGGCTGCCGATGCGGTGAATGGCGGTAAGGTGCATGTCAATGGTCAGCGTTGTAAACCCAGTCGGGATTTGCGGGTTGGTGATGTCGTGACCATCACTAAAGATCAAAATAATTGGGAAATTCGCGTTACCGATTTGAATAAGCAACGCCGTCCAGCGAAAGAAGCGGTAACGCTGTATAGCGAGGACGAGGCCAGTGTTAATAAACGCCTTCAGCAAATCGAGTTGCGTAAACAGCAACAAGCCTTAATGCCCGCTTCGGAACGCGAGCGGCGACCTAATAAAAAACAACGCCGGCAAATTCACCGTTTTAAACAAGACAGCGTGTAAACTGTCCAATAAAACAATAGCCACAATATTGGCTTCAATTTATCATTCTAAAAAAGACTATTTCGATACGGCTTAGCATTAAGCCTGATTTTGCGTTATTTAAAGGACACTCCATGTTGATACGCCCTGTTTTAGCGATTCCTTTTGCTTTGCTTGCCTCTGGCTTGTTGCAAGGTTGCTCTACTAACCGTCAAATTGCGGTCGATTATCCTAAAACCGACACTACACCGTTAAAACCAATGAAGTCACAAAGCGCTGTCACTGGCGATGATTACTATGTGCAATTGGTTTCGCAATTTGAGTTTAAAGGTGACAATGTTTTGAAAGCCGGTTGTAGCGACATGGGCAGCCAGTACGAAAACAGCGATTTGTCGGCGGCTTTGGTGTTTAACGTCCACAATGATCCACTGAAATTTAAACGCGAAGCCAGTGGCTTTTTGTATCAAGCCGGCAATGGCAAATGTAATTTCAAACTGGAAACCAAAAAAGCTTATTTAACCCCTTGGTTACGTTTGGACTCGGCACGAGATACTTCGGTCGATTACAAATTTTTAACCAGTCACAGCCGCGAAACCAATTTATCGCAAGTGGTCGGTGATATTAATTCGGCCAGCAATTTATTAGCGTTAACTGGCGTTGGTACAGGGGTTGCGATGCTAGGAAAACTAGCAACCAATTGGGTAGACAAAACACCACCCACCATTGCTAAAGCCGCACCCTCGGCTAAATACAGTTCAGAAAACCATTCTTTACCGTCAGCTGTCAGCTTAAATGGTGAAGGCGGCAGTTTAAATCACAGTCGTTTAGGCGTATTTGAAGTAATTGATGCAGGACTTAAAGCTTGGGCTTCGGAAACCAAGTTATTAGGCGAATTGCATGTTTATCCAGAAATCACTAGCTCCTTATTACTTAAAACTGGCGCTGATGGTTTGCCGGATGCCCATGACTTATCGCTAGAAGAACTATGGCGCTCTCCAATGCAAGGTGCTAGTGGGGAAGTCTCGCTGAAACAATTAATCGAACAAACCAACAAAGTTAATCTGCAACCTGATGTTCAACATTACAGCGAACTTGAGGGCCAATGCCGGCAATTAAAATTGGTGATGAAAGATTTAGGCTTTAATAAATTCGACCGTAACGCCGTGTTGTATTACTTCTTAAGTAAATCACCGGATTGGAAAAACTTTAATATTTCCACCCAACATGCGATGACCGATAGCATTCGCCCAAAAGTATTGGAAGAATTTCATAGCAAAGATTTTGCTGGCTGTTTAGCAGATGAAGATTATTTAGCAATGAAAACCATGCATTTAACGGTTAATAGCCAACAAGACTGGGAATTATTGACTAACAGCCGTCAAAAGAAAGAAGGCGCGATTAGCCCGATTCAGTCGGCGGCTCGTCAATTATTATCAGCCGTTAGAAATCCCGACAAAGACCAAATGGCACACCAGCTTTACCCTTTATTAATTAACGATAAAGCCGGCAATGGCAGCACACTAGTACAAAATCATCTCAGCAATTTTGGCTTGGAAAATTTGCTACAAGTACCGAGTATTCCAGCAGAAGGTGTAGTGGTTAATGCCGGACAGTTGGCAGCTATGTTTAGCGGTTTAGGGGTTGATGCTTATAGCTGTGCCCGTCCAGCGCAAGAACAAGGCCAACCTTTATCAAATATCGGCATTTTTCTGTTTGCTACCAAACCAGATAGCCCTAAAGAAAAAGGTGGTGCGCTAGAGTTTGAATTAGTGCAAGGCAAAATCAGCCGCTTAACTTTTCAGCACCCTGCATTTAGAGATTTTGAACAAAATCTAAGCGATTACCCTGATTTGGGCGGTTGCCGAATTGACGCGGAATTTGTGAACAAGCTGCATTAAGCCTTAGGAGTCGGCGGGTGTTTCCGAGTAAGTTACAAAAAATTAGCGCTGCCAGTTTATCGGCGGCGCTGGGTTTATATGCCATCAGCGGTTTTTATCTATTACCAGCGATTGCTACCGCTAAATTGCCGGCTTTGGTGGCTGAACAAACTAGCGACTCGCTTCAACTAAAAAACCTGCACTTCAATCCGTTTAGTTTTGAATTAGGCATTGATGAATTGATGCTTAATACTAAAGACCAAAAAACCTTACTGGCTTTTGAAAATTTGACGGTTGACTTGGCAGTTTGGCGCTCGATTTTTCAACAAAGCCCAGTATTTGATCGGATTGATTTACGCAAACCCATCGCCAATATTGAGCATTACCGCAATGGTCGCTTTAATTTCAGTGACTTGGCAGGTAATGATAAAAAACCCGCTGATCAAGCTGAACCTTCTGCACCGTTAAAATTAACTATTCACCAATTAGCAATAGATGAAGGCCATTTAAGCTGGCAGGAAACTTTAGCCAGCGGTGCACAAAGCGAAACCTTATTGCCGGTCAATTTTTCCTTAACTGATTTCAATAGCCAATCAGCGGATAACAGTCATTTTGATTTAAGTTTTAACCCAACTTCGGGCGGTCATTTTCATTGGCATGGCGATTTCAGCTTAGTGCCTATGGCGTCTATTGGGCAACTGGACTTAGACGATATTGCGCTGAATAAAATTTGGCAGTTGTTTTTGCAAGACTTAGTGCCAGTGACCATTAGCGATGGCCGTTTGTCATTACAAACTGATTATCAAGCCAATGATCATCAAGGCAAATTCAGTTTCTCTAGCAACAATGGCAATATTGAAATCAAGCAACTACGTGTTAACGAATCTGAAAATAAGCGCGAATTACTCACTATCCCAACCCTAAAAATCAACAATCTGACCGCCAACAGCGATCAACAACAAGTCAGCATTAAAAACATCACTAGTAACAATGGCGATCTCAAAGCTTGGTTAGATGCTAATGGCGAAATCAACTATCAACATCTGTTTAAATCCGAACCGTCAGTTAATCCCCCGACTGCCCCAACAACACAGGAAAAGCCTTGGCAAATTCAGCTAGGACAATTAGCACTCAACAACTATCGTTTGCTATTAAGTGATCTGGAACAAAAAAAGCCAATTGCGGATTTGAACAAGCTTAATTTGAATATCGATAAACTGAGCAACCAAACAGGGCAAAGTTTTCCACTGCAATTAAGCACTCAGCTCAACCAATCGGCCTCCATCGCTATCAAAGGCAATATCAACACTTCGCCGTTTAAAGCCAGCTTGAGCACCGATATTAAAGAGCTAAAACTCAACAGTTTTCAAAGCTATCTGGATCGATATATTAATCTGGAATTAGTGGATGGCGAGTTAAATAGCCAAGGCAATCTTGAAATAAACTCAGGCGAAAATTTACAGCTTAATTTTAACGGTGATGCCAATTTAGCCAATTTAATCACCCGCGATAAAATCAAAAATAAAGATTTATTAAAATGGTCTGATTTGCAATTACAGAAAATTAATTTTGATTTAGGCAAACAAATACTTAATCTCGAAAAAGTAATCTTTGAACAACCTTACTTGAGATTAACGATCAAAAAAGACGGTAATACCAATATTAGCGAACTGCTTATTCCACAACCGAAAACCAGCGGCGATACCGAATCAGAGCCAATGCTGGTTAATATCGGCAAAATCGAATTAAAACAAGGCCATTCTGATTTTGCTGACTATTCGTTAATCCTACCATTTGTCACTGAAATTAAAGCATTGAATGGCTCAATTGACAGCATTTCTTCCGACCAACAAAAACCAGCAAAATTAGTTTTACAAGGCAAGGTATTTGATTTGGCTTTGGTGGATATTAAAGGCGATTATCAGCTTAAAAATGGCGATTCGGATATTACTCTGAGCTTTACCCATATGCCTTTGCCATTAATCACGCCTTATATGGCTGAGTTTGCTGGCTACACCATTGAAAAAGGCCAAATGGCTTTAGATTTAAAATATACGATTAAAAAAGGCGAATTACAGGCACAAAATAAAATCTATATTGATCAACTGACTTTAGGTGATCACGTCGAAAATCCTCACGCCAGCTCCTTGCCATTGCATTTAGCGATAGCTTTATTAAAAGATAGTAGCGGCA
>CAIZCB010000389.1 GCA_903931355.1 uncultured Pseudomonadota bacterium | reverse complement strand
CGCATCCTTCAGAATACTTATATTCGCAATTTCATTAGGATCTATTGCATTCAATTGTACCATTGATTGTTCTGCAGCCTGCTCTACCCCATCAATTACAACTAAAGGATTAGCAGCACCAGTATTAGCTTGAGGCGCTGTATCAACACTGTGACTGGTACGACCATAGGCTGTACCAATGGGTTGCGCTTGTGACTGACTGGCTTTCGCAGCAAATAAGCGATACAGAACAAAAGCAATACCAGCGAATAACAACATATCCATAAAGTTGATGCCTTCAAAAGCACCACCGAAGAATAAGGAGCCTAATAATCCACCTAAAGCTAAGCCGCCTAACATGCCCATAAAGCCACCACGATTTGCCCAGCCTTGGCGAGCGGTTTGGTTTTGTGCTGCAGCTGGTGAATGAGTGGGTTGACTGCTGGGTGCTGCGCTAGGGCTGGCGCTTGGCGATGGCGAAGCTGAGCGTTGGTAAGGTGCGCTATAACTGGGTTTGCTACCGAATGAGCTACCACCGCCCATGCGTTTGGCTTGTGCTTCATTAATACCGCCTAGCACTAAGGCCAAGCTAACTAAAGCGGTTGTCAGGATACTGATTTTTTTGTTCATGGAATTCTGCGCCTATTGTGATGTGTGTTAGCTATATTCGGGATACATTGTTGGTTTTTCAAGTAGAATAGCCTTTCGCTGTTGGCTATACAACAGCCGTCTGTTTACTTAGAGACATATTCATAGACCTTTCAAAAACATAAATGGTTGCATTGTTGCGTCAATTTTTAGTTGTATTGTTAGTTTTGTTGCAATGTGCGGCACCGTTGGTGCACGCTCATACTGGCGGCAATGCTTATCAAAGCGGCTTGCATATCCATGAATTTGAATCATTTAGCCATGTCGCCAACGAAGTCGCACTGGTTGCTGCCAACCAAGATAATCATGCTGATAGCGTTATCGTCGATATTGATTCAGCGATAAAACATCAATCAACCGACAGCGACAGTATTACCGCGTTTTATTTACATAGCCAAATCAGCAGTTTTGCAATCAGTCACCAAGCCGACACGATTAATTTTTCGCCACAACCGTTGGCGTTTGTCCCCAGTCCTTTCATTAGCCACAACACCTCCCGCGCACCACCGCTTTAATAAACCCGCCAATGATTGGCGCGGTATTCATTTGTCTACTGTTCTAGCCTTATCCGTTTTTTAATTTTTGTTTTGGAGTGCGATATGACTCATTTACGTCATATTCAATACAGTCTGTTAATCAGCCTGTTGATTGCTTTACCTTGTGTTGCCGATAGCTCATTGACTATGGAGCATCTTGATCCTATCGAGGTTGATAAAAACCTTAGCCTGCCGCAATTGGTTGAGCAAACCCTAGAAAAATATCCAGACCGATTGATCAACGAAGCTTTAGCGCAACAAGCGGAAGCTTGGCAAACTCGCGGTGATAGCTGGTTTGCGGGGTCTACTGCCTTATCTTTAGACTACAACACCGACCAAATCGCCAACGACCAAGGCACGCGCGAAGCCTCAGCAAAATTGGAAGCAACGGTTTGGAATTGGGGGCAACGCTCTGCCGCGCAAGATGTCGCGCAACAATCACAGTTATCTGCAGAAAAACAATCACAAGCAGTTAAATTGGAAGTAGCGCATTTAGTCCGCGAAGCTTTATGGGAAATGGCGTTGGCGGATATTCGCTGGCAACAGGCGAAATATAGCGTCGATATTTCTGCGCAATTGCTGGAAAAAGTAAAACGTCGGGTTGAACTGGGTGACTTGGCTAGAGCCGATTTATTACTGGCCGAAGGTGAGCATTTGCAAAATCGTTCATTGCTAACTCAAGCCGAAGCCGAAGTGATGCACAGCCGCAAAAACTACGCCAGCTTAACCCAAACTACTCGAATGCCAGCGCAGTATCAGGAACAGCTCAGCCCGATTAAACAGATAGAAAACAATCATCCGCAACTAGAAGCAATCAATGCCCTAATCGCTCGCAAACAAGCAGGGATTGAATGGGCGAAAAACACCGATACCATCAACCAACCCAAAATCAATATCGGTGGTAAAACCAGTCGTGATCAATACGGTTTATCCGACACGCAAAGTGCTGGCGTTGGAGTAATCATTCCTTTTGGACATAGCACTTACGATGCGCCCGAAATTGCCGCCGCTCATTTGGAACTTAACCAAACATTGGCGCAACGCGAACATTTGGTCAGACAATTAGAAAAAGGCTTACATGAAGCCGAACACGCTTTAGAAGTCACTCGCCAAGAATTATCGATAGCGCAACAGCTAAAACAAATCGCCGAAACGCATTTGAACATGACCCAAATCAGCTTTACCGCCGGCGAAATCAACTTGCTGGATTTATTAAAAATCCAAGCCCGCAGTTTAGAGGCGATTCGTAATGCCAAAGAACAGGAAGTTAAATTACAGCGCAATATTGCTTTCTATAATCAGGCTGTTGGAGTGCAACCATGAGATTTAGAAAAACGCTCTTGTCATTACTGCTAAGCCAATCGCTATCAGCTTTTTCGGAAGATGGCCAAATTAAAATCAGTCAGGAACAGATTGATAATTTAGGGATTCAAGTTGGCGGCATCAGCAAAAGCAATCAAACCCCGTTGTTTTATGCGCCAGCGACTGTGGTGGTTCCAGCTAACCATGAGTTGTTAATTAGCAGCACTCAGCCGGGTTTAGTGGTCAAACTGGCGGCCAACATCGGTGATCATGTGGAAAAAGGCCAAATTCTCGCGCAACTGAACAGCCCTGAATTAGTCAATTTACAACGCGAGTTTTTGAACGCCAGCAGCGAATTAAGCTTGTCTGCCCAAGAATATCAGCGTGACCAAAAGCTGCTACAAGAAGGCGTGATTGCCGAACGCCGTTGGCAAGAAACCCAAACCATCCATAACAGCAAATCCGCACAACTCGACACCGCCAAGCAATTATTAGTGATGGCAGGCATGTCGACTGGTGAAATCAAAACCCTCACCCAAACTCGGCAACTCAATAACCAATTAAACATTCGCGCACCCATTAGCGGCGTGATTTTGGAGCGCTCAGTCACTTTAGGTTCGCGCTTGGATTTACAAGCGCCGCTGTACCGAATTGCTGATTTATCCGAGCTTTGGCTGGAAATCAATTTGCCGCAAGAGCGTTTAAACACCATCAATGTTGGCGATACAGTTAAGCTGGAAAACAGCACCAGCACCGCCAAAATTAAACTGCTCGGCCAAAGTGTCGATCATGCCAATCAAACCGTGTTAGCTCGCGCGGTGCTGAATGACAAAAATCCGGCTCTTCGCACCGGCCAGCACTTGAATGTGCAAATTATGCAAAACAGCACCCAAACTGGCTTTAGCGTTGCCAATACCGCAATCGCCCAAAACCAAGGTCATCAATACATTTTCGTCCGTAATGCCGAAGGCTTTGAAGTACGCGAAATCAATGTCACCGGCAGACAAAATACCGAATCACAAATCAGCGGCAATTTAAGCGGTGATGAACAAATCGCCACCAAAGGCGCAGTGGCTTTAAAAGCCAACTGGCTAGGCTTGGGAGGCGATGAATAATGGCGGCGTTGATTCGTTTTGCCTTAACTCAGCGCTTGCTGATGCTGTTGGCGGTTTTGATGCTATGCGCCGGTGGTTATTTGGCGTTTACACAAATCCCGATTGACGCCTTCCCCGAGGTTTCGCCGACTCAGGTGAAAATTATCGTCAAAGCCAATGGCATGACGCCCGAAGAAGTGGAATCACGAATTACCGCGCCGATTGAAGTCGAGTTATTGGGGATTCCGCATCAAACCATGCTGCGCTCGTTGGCTAAATACGCGATTACTGACATTACCTTGGATTTTGAAGAAGGCACCGATATTTATTGGGCCAGACAACAAGTTGCCGAGCGCTTAAACGGCATCTGGGGCAATTTGCCTGCTGGCGTCAATGGCGGTATTGCGCCAATGACCACACCGCTGGGCGAGATGTTTATGTTTGCGATTGAAGGCGGCGATTTAAGCTTAATGGAACGCCGCGAATTACTGGATTGGGTGATTCGTCCAGCTTTACGCACTGTGCCGGGCGTGGCTGATGTCAATGCTTTGGGCGGCTTGGTGCGTAGCTTTGAAGTAGTGCCGAACAATACTCGGATGGCAGCTCGCAATATCACTATCGACCAACTCATTGCCGCTTTAGAAAACAATAATCGCAATGACGGCGCGGGGCGGATGAGCGAGGGCGAAGAGGCTTTGATTGTTCGCGCTGAAGGTCGGATTAAAAACCAAGATGACGTCAATGCGATTGTGGTGGCTCAGCAAAATGGTTTGCCGATTAAAGTGGCTGACATTGCCGAAGTTCGTATTGGCTCTTTGACCCGTTATGGCGCGGTCAGCAAAGACGGCAAGGGCGAAGCTGCGACAGCGGTTGTACTGAGTTTACGCGGTGCCAATGCTCGTCAAACCATCGCCTTATTAGAAGCCAAGCTGGCAGACTTGCAACCTAGCTTGCCGCAAGGGGTAAAAATCAACACTTTCTACAATCGCGGGGTTTTAGTTGGCAAAGCCGTCAATACTGTTTCAAAAGCTTTATTTGAAGCGATTGTGTTGGTGGTAGTGTTATTGATTTTGTTTTTGGGCGATTTACGAGCGGCATTGACGGTTGCCTTGGCTTTGCCAATGGCGGCTTTAATCACCTTTATTTTGATGCACGCTTTTGGGATGTCGGCCAATTTAATGAGTTTGGGCGGCTTGGCGATTGCGATTGGGATGCTGGTTGATGGCGCGGTGGTGGTGGTTGAAAACATCATTACCCAGTTAGCCGAGCATGGCAAAAACCAGCGCTTACCCAGATTGCATTTGATTTACCGCGCCACCCGCGAAGTTGCAGTGCCGGTAACATCGGGGATTTTAATCATTGTCATCGTGTTTTTGCCGTTGCTGACCCTGCAAGGCTTGGAAGGCAAATTGTTTGGCCCTGTGGCGATGACGATAGTGTTTGCCTTAAGCGGTTCATTGCTATTGTCGCTGACCATAATCCCGGTTTTGGCATCTTTTTTACTGACCAAAGTGTCTCACGAAGAACCTTGGTTGCCGCGCAAAATGCTGGAAATTTATCAACCAGCGTTAGCTTGGTGTTTGGGAAATAGTAAAAAAGTTTTTATCACCGCTGGTGCTTTATTTGTTGTAACTATCGTCGTGTTTAGCCAAATCGGTAGCACGTTTATGCCGACTTTGGACGAGGGCGACATTATTGTGCAGTTGGAAAAATTGCCGTCGATTACCCTGCAAGATTCAGTTGATCTGGATATTCGCGTGCAAAAAAACATACTCGAACATATTCCAGAAGTTGAAACCGTGGTTTCGCGAGTCGGTACTGACGAGCTGGGCTTAGACCCGATGAGCTTGAACGATACCGATACCTTTTTGATTTTGAAGCCGAAAGATCAATGGCAAGCGGAATCTAAAGAAGCTTTGATTGAGAAAATTCGCGGCATCATGTCACACACCCCTGGAATTTCCTTTGGGTTTACCCAACCGATTGAAATGCGGGTTTCGGAAATGTTGACTGGTACACGTGGCGATGTGGCGATTAAATTATTTGGCGGTGATTTAGAACAGCTCAATGCCAAAGCCGGCGAAATTG
>CAIZCB010000388.1 GCA_903931355.1 uncultured Pseudomonadota bacterium | reverse complement strand
CTTAAATGATTTAGGTTTGTTAACACCATCATTTATGGCTGTGCATATGACCCAGTTAGATGCCGAGCAAATCGCCTTTTTTGCTGAAACGGGTGCGCATATTGTCCATTGTCCCGAATCGAATCTGAAATTGGCGAGTGGTTTTTGCCCGTTGGCGCAATGTTTAGAAGCGGGGATTAACGTGGCTTTGGGCACCGATGGTTCGGCCAGTAATAATGATTTAGATATGCTCGGTGAAATGCGAACTGCGGCTTTGTTGGCGAAAGGTGTGGCGGGCAATGCAGCGGCAGTTTCGGCGATGCAGGCTTTGCAAATGGCGACTTTGAATGGCGCGAAAGCCTTGGGCTTGGATGCGGAAATTGGTTCATTGGGCATCGGCAAAGCGGCGGATGTGGTGGCGATTGATTTAAGCGAGATTGAAACCCAGCCGATTTTTAATCCGGTGGCGCAGATTGTTTATGCTGCCAGCCGTCAGCAAGTGACTGATGTTTGGGTGGCGGGTAAGCAATTGCTGAAAAAACGCCAGTTAACCAGTTTGGATTTAACGGATTTAAAACAACGCACGGCAGTTTGGCAGCAAAAGCTGGCTGGCTAAAGTCGCATTGCCATTAAGTTTTGTTATTCCCCTCTTTGAAAAAGAGGGGTTAGGGGAGATTAAAATAAAACCCCTCAATCCCCCTTTTTCAAAGGGGGAGGTAGCTTTAAGGTAATGGCAGTGAGGCTAAAGTCGTGTATGACGAATAACCTAGTAATATAGTAAACTATAGATCATTTTTAAGGCTTGGCACTATGACAGTAAGCGACAACGTACATTTGCACGAAATCCACAAATTTGGCTCGCAAGCCGAACGCTGGTGGGACCCGAACGGCGAATTTAAAACCTTGCATCAAGTTAATCCGTTACGCTTGGATTTTATCCAGCGCTATGCGGATTTACAGGGCAAACGCTTAGTGGATGTCGGTTGCGGTGGCGGGATTTTAACGGAAGGTTTGGCTAAGGCGGGTGCTGATGCTTTGGGTGTCGATTTAAGCGAAGACTTGATTGATATTGCTGATTTACATGGCTTAGAAACCGGTGTTACAGCCCATTATCAAAAAATCAGCGCGGAAACTTTGGCGGCAGAACAACCCGCCAGTTTTGATCATGTGACTTGCATGGAAATGTTGGAGCATGTGCCTGATCCCGCTTCGATTATTCAAGCTTGCGCTACCTTAGTTAAGCCCGGCGGTATGGTGTTTTTCTCAACTTTAAACCGAGTGCCGAAAGCTTATTTATTAGCGATTGTTGCCGCTGAGCATGTGTTGAAAATGGTGCCAAAAGGTACCCATGAATACAAAACCTTTATCCAACCTGCGGAATTAAGCCAAATGGCGCGTAATGTCGGTTTGGAATTACAAGGCATGATTGGCATTGAATACAGCCCGTTCACTAAAGAGTTTCGTTTGGGTAAAGACATTGATGTTAATTACATCGCTGCGTTTCAGCGTCCTGAGTAAACCATGACTGAGTTTGTGCTGGATTGCGTGTTGTTTGATTTGGACGGGACTTTAGTTGAT
>CAIZCB010000387.1 GCA_903931355.1 uncultured Pseudomonadota bacterium | reverse complement strand
TTTAATTACTGAGTGGATGGATGAAGCAGGCATAATCAATCAGCGCGATGAAGATTCCGATTTGGGTGGCACCATGCGTTTAGGCGCACAAAAATGCCAATTAAAATCCGGTTCGTTAGCGTTTGATTTATATCAAAAAGATGTGACTACCGAACGTCATCGTCATCGTTACGAATTTAACAATCAATACCTCAAACAGCTGGAAGCCGCTGGTATGCGTTTTTCAGGTAAATCCTTAGATGGTCGTTTGGTAGAAATTGTTGAATTACCGGATCATCCTTGGTTTTTGGCTTGCCAATTCCATCCAGAATTTACCTCGACGCCGCGTGTTGGCCACCCATTATTTTCAGGGTTCGTTGAAGCTGCCTCGCAGCATAAAACCAAAGGTTAATTATGAAATTATGTAATTTTGAAGTCGGATTAGATCAGCCGTTTTTTCTGATTGCCGGCACATGTGTGATTGAAAGCGAACAAATGACGCTGGATACCGCCGGTAAATTAAAAGAAATTACCGATGAGCTGAATATTCCGTTTATCTACAAATCGTCTTTTGACAAAGCCAACCGTTCTTCATTGGGCAGTTTTCGTGGCCCAGGCATTGAAAAAGGTTTGCAGATTTTAGAAAAAGTAAAACAACAGCTGAATGTGCCCGTTTTAACTGACGTTCACGAAGACACACCATTAGCAGAAGTCGCTTCGGTGGTTGATGTTCTGCAAACCCCAGCATTTTTATGCCGTCAAACCAATTTCATCCAAAGCGTTGCTGCTTTAGGCAAGCCCGTTAATATCAAAAAAGGCCAGTTTTTAGCGCCTTGGGATATGGCTAATGTTGCCGCTAAAGCCAAAGCGACCGGTAATCAACAAATCATGGTTTGTGAGCGTGGGGTATCGTTTGGTTATAATAATCTGGTTTCCGATATGCGCTCCTTAGCGGTGATGCGCGATACCGGATGCCCTGTGGTATTTGATGCCACCCATTCTGTGCAATTGCCAGGTGGACAAGGCAATTGCTCGGGTGGACAACGTGAATTCGTTCCTGTTTTATCGAGAGCGGCAATGGCGGTAGGGATTGCTGGCTTATTCATGGAATCACATCCTAAGCCAGAAGAAGCGTTAAGCGACGGCCCAAATTCATGGCCTTTGCACCGTATGAAAGAATTGTTAGAAATGCTAGTAACTATAGACAAGGCTGTTAAATCGAGCAGCCTGATTGAAACCACACTATAAAAGGCAAGGTAATGGCAAGAATAGTAGATGTAAAAGCAAGAGAAGTTTTAGACTCACGCGGCAACCCAACTGTCGAAGCTGAAGTTTATTTGGCATCAGGTGTTGTTGGCAGCGCAATGGTGCCATCAGGCGCATCAACTGGTGAGCGCGAAGCGATTGAATTGCGTGACGGTGATAAATCACGTTACTTAGGTAAAGGCGTTTTAAACGCAGTTAAATACGTCAACACCGAAATCCGCGATGCAGTTATCGGTATGGATGCCAGCAACCAAGCAGCATTAGATCAAAAAATGATCGAATTAGACGGCACAGCCAGCAAAGGCCGTTTAGGTGCAAACGCAATCTTGGGTGTTTCAATGGCAGCCGCTCGTGCAGCCGCTGAAGAAGCAGGCGTTCCACTTTACAAATACTTGAACACCACTGGCGAATTCATCATGCCAGTACCAATGATGAACATCATCAACGGTGGCTCACACGCTGACAACAGTGTTGATTTACAAGAATTCATGATTTTGCCAGTTGGCGCACCCACTTTCCGCGAAGCGATTCGTTACGGTGCAGAAGTGTTCCATAACTTGGCAAAAGTTTTAAAAAGCAGAGGTTTAGCGACTACTGTGGGTGACGAAGGTGGTTTTGCGCCAAACTTGTCTTCTAACGAAGAAGCAATCGAAGTGATTTTAGAAGCGATTGAAAAAGCAGGTTACAAAGCTGGCGAAGACATCTTCTTAGGTATGGACGCTGCAAGCTCTGAATACTACAAAGACGGTCGTTACGAATTGTCTGCTGAAGGCAGAAGCTTCAACTCAGAAGAAATGACTGACTTCTTCGTTGAATGGGTAGAAAAATATCCAATCATCTCAATCGAAGACGGTTTAGACCAAAACGACTGGGCAGGCTGGAAATACCAAACAGAAAAATTGGGTGGCCAAATCCAATTGGTTGGTGACGATTTGTTCGTAACTAACCCAGCGATTTTGAAAGAAGGTATCGACAAAGGTATCGCTAACTCAATTTTGATCAAAGTTAACCAAATCGGTACTTTGACCGAAACTTTGGAAGCGATCAGCACTGCAAAAGCAGCAGGTTACAGCGCGGTAGTTTCACACCGTTCAGGCGAAACCGAAGACACCACTATTGCTGATTTAGTCGTTGCTACTGGCACAGGCCAAATCAAAACTGGCTCATTAAGCCGTTCTGACCGTGTCGCTAAATACAACCGTTTGATGAAAATCGAAGACGAGTTGGGCGATAAAGCGAAATACGCTGGCCGTAGCGCGTTCAAAATGCTATCTAAATAAACTTTAGATAGGTGTTGGCTGGGTTGAGTAAATTAACCCAGCCAATCTTCTTCCTGTTTTCCGTTTGAGATACGGCTATTAAAACCCTTATCCTCATTATCATCGTACTGATTGCCCACTTCCAATATCGCTTGTGGTTGGGTGATGCCAGTCTGACGCAAATTATTGAGTCTCGGCACCGCCTTGAGGCTTTAACTAAAGACGCACAAGAAAAAAAGGAAAGAAACGACTCCTTATATGCGGAAGTAGTTGATCTCCGCAAAGGCTCGGAAACCATCGAAGAGCGTGCCCGTTACGAGTTAGGCATGATCAAGGAAAACGAAACCTTCTTTCAAGTGCTAGAGTAGCGCATGAACAAAACAATTCAATGCTGGGCCGTAGTGCCCGCCGCTGGTGTTGGCAAACGTATGCAAGCCGACCGCCCCAAACAATATTTACCGCTAGTCGGAAAAACCGTCATCGAACATACCCTCAGCCGATTAGTGCAATCGGGCGCTTTTCAAGCCGTAGCGGTAGCGATTTCTGTTGAAGACCCGTACTGGCCAGAATTAGAGATTTCTCAACACCCGCAAGTCATCACCGCCCCCGGAGGCAAAGAACGTGCTGATTCAGTGCTTTCTGCCCTAAAAGCCTTGCAAGGCCAAGCCGATGATAATGACTGGGTGTTAGTTCACGATGCAGCTAGACCGTGTTTAACTGCCGACGATATTCATAACCTGATAGCGACGCTGAAAGATGACGCTGTTGGCGGCATTTTAGCGCTGTCATCACATGACACCTTGAAACAGGTTGATGGCCGAAACATCACCGCCACTATCGATAGAAGCCACATCTGGCGCGCCTTGACCCCGCAAATGTTCCGTTACGGCATGTTGCGCGATGCCTTGCAAGACGCCGAAGGCAATCCAGCGATTACCGACGAAGCCAGCGCCTTAGAATTATTAGGTCTACAGCCTAAAATTGTCGAAGGTCGCCCCGATAACATCAAAATCACCCGGCCCGAAGATTTGGCGCTGGCACAATTCTATATGGAGCAACAACAATGATTCGAGTTGGCCAAGGCTACGACGTTCACCGTTTCAACGACGGCGATCACATTATTATAGGCGGCGTCAAAATCCCTTATGAAAAAGGCTTAGAAGCCCATTCTGACGGTGACGTGGTGTTACACGCTTTAGCCGATGCGATTTTAGGCGCAGCGGCATTGGGTGATATTGGTAAACATTTCCCCGACACCGATCCCGAATTTAAAGGCGCCGACAGCCGCGTATTACTGCGCCATGTCTATAAAATCGTCCAAGAAAAAGGCTACAAACTGATTAATGCTGACGTCACCATCATCGCCCAAGCGCCAAAAATGTTGCCGCATGTGCCGGATATGCGCGCCAATATCGCCGCTGATTTATTAGTCGATATTGACTTCATCAACGTCAAAGCCACCACCACCGAAAAATTAGGTTTTGAAGGTCGTAAAGAAGGGATTGCTGTGCAAGCGGTAGTGCTAATCGAGAAATAACATGACCGACATAACCTTGCCGCAATGGGCTTTTGCATTTGGAGGCCCTAGCGGCACAGGTGAAATCAAAGCCAGCGTTGACGATTTTATCGTCGAAGAAATCCTCTCATTTAGCCCCGAAGGCGCTGGCGAACATGTGTTTTTACACATCGAAAAATGCCACGAAAACACCGAATACGTCGCCCGCTTATTAGCCCGTCATGCCGGCGTTCGTCAACGTGACGTCAGCTTTGCTGGCCTAAAAGACCGTCATGGTCGCACTCGGCAATGGTTTAGTGTTTGGTTGCCGGGTAAAGAAGATCCAGATTGGACGGGTTTAGAATCAGACAATCTAAAAATCCTGCAAACCGTCCGTCATGCTCGCAAGCTCAAACGCGGGGTTTTAGCCGCCAATCAATTTCACCTAACCATCCGCAATTGGCAAGGCGACAATCAACGGGCTGAACAGCAATTACAAAACATTCAACAACACGGTTTCCCCAATTACTTCGGCGAACAGCGTTTCGGTCGTAACGGCCAAAACGTCAACAAAGCCTTGGCGATGTTTGCTGGCGCTAAAGTCAAACGCGAACAAAGCTCGATTTATCTCTCAGCTGCACGATCTTATTTGTTTAACCTGATTTTGGCCGAGCGGGTTACAGGCGAAACTTGGAATCAAGCGATTGCTGGTGACGTGTTTAAACTCAATCAAACCAACAGCCATTTTCACGCCGAAGCAGTTGATCAAGTCTTATTGGATCGGCTAAACAGTGGTGATATTCATCCTACTGGCGCATTGTTTGGCAAAGGCGAGGGCGGTGTAAGCGCTGATGCTTTAGCGATAGAACAAACCATCATCGCCGCTCATCCCGAATTAACCGTTGGTTTATTAAAAGCCGGTTTGGAACACGACCGCCGCGCTTTGCGAGTGATTCCAGAAGATTTTTCCTGGTCGATTGAAAGTGATAACACGCTACGGTTGTCGTTTCGATTGCCAGCGGGAAGTTATGCGACGGGATTGTTGAGGGAAATTGTCGATAGCTGCGTGGATTAGATTTCGATATTGAGCCAATTGACGATAGAACAACATTCGCCCAAGTGTAATGGAATGGTCAACTTTTTTCGGACACTCGAATAGTTAGTTTTTCTGTCAAGTGGCCGTTCACACAAAATTATTTATACCCTCCTTATTCCGGCCTACGACTGCTAATGATTGTGTATTGCTTACAATTACCAGATTTACGGCTTTGATGTTTTACAATAGCCGGCTATTCCTTTCTGTTTTCAAATTCAATCATGGCCGATAGTAAAACTTATCTCAATGTTCCGTTTGCCGAAAAGGACGCCGCCAAAGCTTTGGGCGCGCGCTGGGACCCCGCTAATAAAAAGTGGTATATCGCTGCCGATAAAGACCCCGCACCGTTTGCTAAATGGCAAAGTGGTGAGCTAGTTAGTAAGCCGAAACCGGCGGTTAACAACACAGCGTCAGGGGTGATGACTTATCCTAAACAGGCAGATTTTGTCGTCTATAACGGTGAGTTGCCGCCGTGGGATTAAAGTATTTGGCCGGTTATTCACCTGCGGTTGTCGAAAAAGTCCAAGCTTTAATTGATAACGATCAGTTGGCGGTTTATTTGCAGAAAAAATACCCGCAAGCTCACCAAATTAAAACCGATAAGGCTTTGTACGAGTTTGTGTTGACGATGAAAAATCGTTATTTGCGCCAATCATCACCGCTAAGTAAGGTGATTTATGACGATAGATTGGATGTGTTGCATCAGGCTTTGGGTTTGCATTCGTTTGTGTCGCGAGTGCAGGGCGGTAAGTTGAAAGCCAAAAATGAGATTCGGATTGGTGGGGTGTTTAGAATCGCGCCGATTGAGTTTTTACAGATGATAGTGGCGCATGAATTAGCGCATTTACGCGAAAAGGAACATAACAAAGCGTTTTATCAGCTGTGTTTGCATATCGAACCGGATTATCACCAGTTGGAGTTTGATATGCGTTTGTATTTGATTTGTTTGGATAAAGGGTTGGATTTGTATTCGGTTGGTGAGGCGCAGGGTGGTTTCTCGTTAGTGAACCAGCATAACCTTTAAAGCAAAAGGTGCATTGCTATCGCGAATGCACCTTCTTTGCCCACCGCTTAAAGTAATTTTACTAAGGCCGCGACAATACCAATAGCGACAGCAATTAAGCCTCCAAGTTGGATAATTAACCGTTGTTCCAAATCGTGCATATCATGTTTTAAGTCATGTATTTCATGGCGTAAATCTGTAATGTCGCGTTTTGTGGCTAATTCCGCTTCCCCTTGAGCTTCTTTAAAAGCATTAGAAATTGCTTCAGCTTGATTTTCTGGTACGCCAGACAATTTAAGCGTGCTAATAAATTTATGGGTGTCGAATGTTATTGCTGTCATGCTCACACCAATGGGTAAGTTTTGAAGTCAATTGATTGTATTAAATGTTATTGACTTATGTCACTAATATTCAGTCTTAGCTCAAACGCTTAACCGCTTCCGCAACAATATCCAACATCTCATCACTATGGTTTTGTGAATGAGCAATAATCGCGCTACGCATACGCGGTTCCCAGAAGTTTCTGATGTGTTGTTCAACACCTTTAATCGCCAATTCTCGATCCGGTTCGGATTTGAAAAAAGCGCCGATGTTGTTTGCCATTGTGACGAGGTTTTGATTATCCATAGTTATACGTTTGCTGCTTGATGATGTTGTAAACGATGCGGGTGAGTGTAGATAACGTGGTTATCGTTGCGAGCAAAACCGACTAAGGTGATGCCGCATTGTTCGGCTAATTGGATAGCCAGCGCGGTAGGCGCTGAAACTGCGGCCAGCAAGGTGATACCTACGCTGGAGGCTTTTTGTACCATTTCATAACTGGCGCGACTGGTGACGACTAACCAGCCGCCGTCAAAATGACAGTTAGCTTTGGCTAATGCGCCAATTAATTTATCTAAAGCATTGTGACGGCCAACGTCTTCGCGAACCGTGATTACACCGCGTTCCGGCTCTAACCAAGCGGCGGCATGAACTGCGCCAGTGAGTTGGTTAAGGCTTTGTTGCTGCTGCATTTGGCTGAGAGCGGCGGTTAATTGGCTGGCTTCTAAAACCAAACCTTGACCGACTGGACGTGGCGGTCTGACCGCTTGTTCCAAAGTGGTTGCGCCACATAGCCCACAACCCGTGCGACCGGTCATGTTTTTGCCTTTGCCAGACAGGTTTTGAAAGCGCGCTTCAGGGATAGTCATTCGTACTTCAACACCTTTTGAGCGTTGGAATACTCGAATTGATTGCAGTTCGCTGGGGTGTTTGATGATGTCTTCGGTCAGGCTAAAGCCTAAGGCAAAGTCTTCTAAGTTCAGCGGGGTAGCCAGCATCACAACGTGCGGAATGGTGTTGTAAACCAACACCACTGGCACTTCTTCTGCGATGTGATCTTGGGTTTGGCTGTGAGTTGAGCCGCGCCAATTATCAACAGTTGCTTGTCGATAGCTGGCCCAGCCCAATTCACTTAGCGCATCCATAGTCCCGTGTGTTTAGGCTTATTCGCCCGCTGGGATACGGTTTTCTAAGAAGTCTTGCTGTGCATCAGAGAAGCTTTGGTATTGTTTTTGCCATTCTGATGGTTGTGACACTTTTGACACATGCACGGCGGTGACTTTGTACTCAGGGCAGTTGGTCGCCCAGTCTGAGTTGTCGGTGGTGATGACGTTAGCGCCTGAATGCGGGAAGTGGAAAGTGGTGTAAACCACGCCCGGCTGCATACGGTCGCTGATCACAGCGTGCATAACGGTTTCGCCAACACGGCTTTTCACGCCAACCCAATCGCCATCGCTAATACCCAAAACTTCGGCATCGTGTGGATGTAGTTCCAGTTTGTCTTCGCTGTGCCATGCCACGTTTTCGGTACGGCGAGTTTGAGCGCCGACGTTGTATTGCGACAGGATACGGCCAGTAGTCAAAATCAATGGATATTTGCTGCTGGTGCGTTCTGGTGTTGGGATGTACTCGGTCAACATGAAACGACCTTTACCACGGACGAATTCATCAGCGTGCATGGTTGGTGTACCTTCTGGCGCTTCATCGTTGCAAGGCCATTGAATACTGCCCATTTCGTCAATTTTTTGGTAGCTGAC
Organism: uncultured Pseudomonadota bacterium; assembly: GCA_903931355.1. Lineage (GTDB taxonomy): Bacteria > Pseudomonadota > Gammaproteobacteria > Methylococcales > Methylomonadaceae > Methylomonas. The sequence goes on along the minus strand of CAIZCB010000387.1, from coordinate 5,458 downwards.
GTTGGCAAATTGCGGTGTTAAACGCGCAATTTCATCCATAATTTCAGATGGATGGTTGTAGTTCATTGGATACCCTAAAGCGTTTGCCAAATCTTGAGTCACTTGCCAATCTTCTTTGCCAGCCAAAGGTTTCATGACTTTACGAACCGGTGAAATACGACGTTCAGCATTGGTAAAGGTGCCGTTTTTCTCTAAGAACGATGAACCTGGTAAGAATACATGAGCAAACTTAGCGGTTTCGTTTAAGAAAATGTCTTGGACTATTAAACATTCCAATTCACGCAAGGCATGGTGAACGTGGTTGATGTCTGGGTCAGATTGAGCAATGTCTTCGCCTTGGACGTACAAACCTTTAAAGCTGCCATCAATCGCCGCTGCGAACATGTTGGGAATTCGCAAGCCAGGTTCGGATTCCAAGCTTACGCCCCAAGCCGATTCAAACAATTTGCGGGTTTCGACATCAGAAACGTGACGGTAGCCAACGAACTCGTGTGGGAATGAACCCATGTCGCAAGAGCCTTGGACGTTGTTTTGACCGCGTAATGGGTTAACACCAACGCCTTCGCGACCGATGTTGCCGGTTGCCATCGCTAGGTTAGCGATACCGATAACGGTGGTTGAGCCTTGGCTATGTTCGGTTACACCCAAGCCGTAGTAAATCGCGCCATTGCCGCCTGTGGCATATAAACGCGCTGCGGCACGCAAACTAGCCGCATCAACGCCAGTGATTTCTTCAACCGCTTCTGGCGAGTATTGAGCCTGAGAAACGAAAGTTTTCCATTTTTGGAATGACTCAACATCACAACGCTCAAGCGCAAATGCTTCATCAGCCAAGCCTTCGGTGACGATGACATTAGCCAATGCTGTGACTACAGCAACGTTGGTGCCAGGGCGCAGTTTTAAGTGATAGTCAGCTTTGATGTGTGGGCTGTTATCGACTAAGTCGATGCTGCGTGGGTCGATAATGATTAACTTAGCGCCTTGACGTAAGCGACGTTTCATCATCGAGCCAAATACAGGGTGGCCGTCAGTTGGGTTAGCACCGATAACTAAAATCACATCGGATTTCATCACCGAGTCAAAGTTTTGCGTACCTGATGATTCGCCAAAGGTGTTTTTCAAGCCATAACCGGTTGGTGAATGGCAAACCCGAGCGCAGGTATCAACGTTGTTGTTACCAAAACCAGCACGAATCAATTTTTGGACTAAATAGGTTTCTTCATTGGTGCAACGTGAAGATGTGATACCGCCAATTGAGTTTTTGCCGTATTTAGCTTGAATGCCTTTTAAGCGGTCAGCCGCGAATTGAATTGCTTCTTCCCAGCTAGTTTCGCGCCAAGCATCGGTGATTTTGTCACGCACCATTGGGGTGGTGATGCGGTCTTTGTGGGTAGCGTAGCCAAATGCAAAGCGACCTTTAACACAAGAATGACCGTGGTTCGCTTGGCCGTTTTTGTCGGGCACCATGCGAACTAATTGTTCGCCTTTCATTTCGGCACGGAATGAGCAACCAACGCCGCAATAAGCACAAGTAGTAATGGTGCTGTGTTCAGGTTGACCGTGATCAATCACTGATTTTTCCATCAAAGTGGCAGTAGGGCAGGCTTGAACGCAAGCGCCGCAAGATACGCACTCGGAGTCCATGAAGTCTTGGTTTTGACCGGGTGAAACATGCGATTCAAAGCCACGACCGTCGATAGTTAAAGCAAACGTGCCTTGAACTTCTTCACAAGCGCGAACGCAACGTGAACAAACGATACATTTTGAAGGATCGAAGCTGAAATAAGGGTTGCTGTTGTCTTTTTCTGAGCAAAGGTGGTTGTCGCCTTCGTAGCCGTAACGCACTTCGCGTAGACCCACGGCGCCAACCGTGTCTTGTAATTCGCAATCACCATTGGCTGAACAGGTTAAGCAGTCTAATGGATGATCGGAAATATAAAGTTCGGCAATGCCTTTTCTGATGGTGGCTAGTTTGTCGTTTTGGGTACAAACTTTCATGCCTTCCGCTACTGGTGTGGTGCACGAGGCAGGGTAGCCGCGAGCGCCTTCAATTTCCACCAAACACATACGGCATGAACCGAATGGATCTAAGTTGTCGGTAGCGCACAGTTTAGGTACGGTAATCCCTGCTTCAGCAGCAGCGCGCATCACAGAACTGCCAGAGTTGACAGTGACTTGATGGCCGTCGATTTCCAGAGTGACTAAAGTTTCGGATGTACTGGCTGGTGTGCCGTAATCGGTAGGTTTATTGTCTGACATAAGCTATCTCCGGGTAATCGATCAGGCTTTGGATTTAAGACCAAAGTCTTCTGGAAAATGATTGAGGGCGCTTAACACTGGGAACGGTGTCATGCCACCCATTGCACACAATGAGCCATAAGTCATGGTGTTGCACAAATCGCGCAGTAAAACGGTATTTTTGTCTTTTTCAACACCGTCAACAATGCGGTCGATAACTTCGACGCCACGAGTAGAACCAATTCGGCAAGGGGTACATTTACCGCATGATTCTTCAACGCAGAATTCCATCGCATAACGCGCCATGTCGGCCATGTTAACGGTTTCGTCATGTACCACGATGCCGCCGTGACCCAATACCGCTGAAATCGCGGCAAAGGCTTCGTAATCGAGTGGGGTATCAAATTGACCTTCGTGAACATAAGCGCCTAATGGACCGCCAACCTGTACCGCACGAATCGGACGACCAGAAGCCGAGCCTCCGCCGTATTCATAAAGCAATTCGCGCAAAGTCATACCAAATGCGGCTTCAAATAAGCCAGGGTGTTTGATGTTGCCCGCTAATTGCAAAGGCAGGGTACCACGCGAACGGCCCATGCCATAGTCACGGTAAAAATCGCCGCCTTTGTCCAAAATCACAGGCACAGAAGCCAATGAAATGACGTTATTAACGATAGTTGGTTTGCCAAACAGACCGACAATCGCAGGTAGAGGTGGCTTAAAGCGAACCAAACCGCGTTTGCCTTCCAAGCTTTCCAATAATGAAGTTTCTTCGCCGCAGATATAAGCGCCTGCGCCCATGCGAACTTCTAAATTAAAGGTTTTGCCGCTGTTTTGAATGTTGTCGCCTAAATAGCCGTTGGCATAAGCAGCAGCAATCGCTTGGTTTAAAGCGATTTGAGCATGTGGATATTCAACACGTAAGTAAATATAACCTTGGGTTGCGCCAACTGCTAAACCAGCAATTGTCATACCTTCGATTAACACAAACGGGTCACCTTCCATAATCATACGGTCAGAGAAGGTGCCTGAATCGCCTTCGTCAGCGTTACAGACAATGTATTTTTGTTCAGCAGGGGCGTTTAAAACGGTGTTCCATTTAATCCCAGTTGGGAATGCCGCACCACCGCGACCACGCAAACCTGAGTCGGTGACTTGCTTAACGATTTCGGCAGGTTGCAGGTTTAAGGCATTTTTTAAACCGCGATAGCCGTCGTTAGCAATGTAATCGTTAATGTTGACTGGATCAGTTAAACCGACGCGAGCGAAGGTCAAGCGATCTTGGTTTTTGAAGTAAGGCAATTCTTCAATATTGCCTAAGTACAAAGGATGTTGCTTGCCTTCTAAAGCACCTGCTTCAAGTAATGAAGCGACATCGCTAACCTCAACTGGGCCATAAGCGACACGGCCTTCGCTGGTTTCAACTTCGACTAATGGCTCTAACCAAAACAGGCCGCGGGAACCGTTACGAACGATTTCGACCGATTGGCCTTTAGCCGCAGCTTGTTGTTGAATCGCTGTGACAACTTGTTCAGCACCCAAAGACAGGGCGGTTGAATCGCGAGAAATAAATAAGCGGGTCATTATTCAGCACCTTTGCATGCTAACAGTTGATCAAATTTTTCTGGCGTGACGCGGCCAAAGACTTCGTTATCGATAGTAATTGACGGTGAGCAAGCGCAGTTACCCAAGCAATAAACCGGTTCTAATGAGAAACGACCGTCGGCGGTAGTTTCGTGGAAATCAATATTCAAATGTTGCTTAGCGTGATTTTCTAACGCTTTACCATTCATAGATTGGCAAGACTCAGCGCGGCAGATGCGAACCGTGTGTTTGCCTGGCGCAGTATCGCGAAAATAGTGATAAAAGCTGATAACGCCATGTACTTCGGCTTTAGATAAATGAAGCGCATTAGCAATGTCTGCTACAGCGGCCGGTGGAATATAGCCTAGAGTATCTTGAATGCCATGAAGGATAGGCAACAGGTTGCCAGGCATAGTTTGATGTTTATCCAGTATGTCTAAAACAGTGGATTTTTGAGTTTGATAGTCTTGCATCATCGGCTCTGTAGTTAATGACGAAAATTTGTGCATCAGATATTTAATCACAAATTAGCCTTGAATGGCAATTTGCTCTATTGGCTGAACCCCGCGAATTTCCTCAGAAAAGCTGTGAAATTTGCCGATTTTGTAGCTAACTTCTTGATGTTAATGCAAGTGGTAAATGATGGGCCAAAAAGCACAACAGGGCTAAAGCAGCCCTGTTGTGTGATGCAGATTTATTTTGCAACAGCAGGTGCTGGTGCAGTTTCAGCAGCAGGTTGGCTAGCTTGAGTCGCAGTTGGTGCCTCTGCAGGAGTTGCTGGCGCAGCTTCTTTAGGCAACAAAATTTCTACTTTCGCCGCAGTACGCAAACCTTCAACAAATTTTTGTGCTTTTTGACGTTGCATCATTGGGCGGAATTGTTCTTTAACCGCGTCCAAAGGTGGAGGTGTTAATTTTTTAGAGTCTTCTCTTAAAATCACGTGGAAACCAAACTGGGTTTTAACTGGAGCGGTGGTGAATTTGCCATTTTGCAAAGCAACAACCGCTTGAGAAAATTCTGGCACCATTCTGTCAGCTGTAAACCAACCTAAATCGCCCTCTGGTGCTTGGTCGATAGAATGTTTTTTAGCTAAAGCAGCAAAGTTGCCGCCTTTTTCCAATTCAGCGATGATTTTTTTCGCTTCATCTTCAGTTTTTACCAAAATATGACGGGCTTTATATTCTTCGCCCATTTGACCCATCTGTTTGTCATATTCAACTTTGATTTCTTCATCGCTAACTGGGTTAGCTTTTAAATAATCTTGTAACGCTGCTTGAGACAACAAAGAGTTTTTAACTGTCGCTAAACGCTCAACCACTTCTGGTGATTGGTCTAATTTTTTTTGTAACGCTTGTTGAATTAATAATTCGCGTTGGATTAACTCATCAACCAATTGCTCTTTAGGAAATTTTTGGCCTTGGCTACGATCAGCAATTTCTTTTTCCAATGTTTCCAAGGTTTTTTTGCTGATGTAAGTGCCGTTTACCGAAGCAACTGCATCTTCTTTGCTAACAGCGGGCGCCTTGTTTGCAGAACCTAGAATTGCGTCGAGATCACAGCCTGAGATTAAAGTGGCGCTAGCTAGAACTAAAGGAACAAGTTTTAATTTCATAGTTTCAATTTCCTATTGATTTTC
>CAIZCB010000386.1 GCA_903931355.1 uncultured Pseudomonadota bacterium | reverse complement strand
TTTAATTAGAAGATAAATCACCCCAAGCACAACCATAAATACTTAGTAAATCCCTCCAAAGAATTGTAATTTTACAGGATGAAATACCAGGTTGGAGACGAAATAATTGTGTTACTCAGTAATGAAGAGGGCGATGACGAAGATGCCGATTTAGTCGATGAAACCAATCTTGATGCCGATGTTGAGACTGAAACTGACGCTGACGTTGCTCAAGGTGAGGAAGAATAAGCATGTCGAGAATCTTTAATTTCAGCGCGGGGCCATCAACATTGCCAGAAGCAGTGTTGTTAAAAGCTCAGCAAGAATTATTAGATTGGCAGGGCACAGGTATGTCGGTGATGGAAATGAGTCACCGCGGCAAGCACTTTATGAGCATTGCCGAAACCCTGAAAAACGATTTAATCGAGTTATTAGCCATCCCGAGCAACTATAAAGTCTTGTTTTTACAAGGCGGTGCCAGTGGTCAATTCGCTTTGATTCCGCAAAATATTCTCGGCAATAAAACTAAAGCCTGTTATGTCAATACTGGTGCATGGTCAACTAGCGCTATCAAAGAGGCCGGTAAATATTGTCAGGTACAAGTTTCGGCTAGTAGCGAAGCCAATGGCTTTACCTCGATTCCAGATAGAGATAGTTGGCAAATTGATCAAAACGCCGCTTATTTGCATTACACCTCAAACGAAACCATTCACGGCGTCGAGTTTTTTGATACGCCGAATGTCGGCGATTTGCCTTTGGTTTGCGATATGTCATCAGACATTTTGTCGCGCCCAGAAGATATTAGCCAATACGGTTTGATTTATGCTGGGACCCAGAAAAACATGGGGCCTTCCGGCGTGACCGTAGTGATTATTCGTGACGATTTATTGAATTTGGCGAATCCGCAAGTACCAGCGGTGTTCAATTACCAGCAACAAGCAGCTGCCGATTCAATGCTTAACACCCCCGCAACCTACAACTGGTATTTATTAGGTTTGGTTTTGCAATGGTTAAAACAGCAAGGCGGTATAGCGGCGATTGAGCAACTTAACATTCGCAAAGCCAATAAGCTGTATCAAGCAATTGACCAATCCAGTCTTTACAGCAACACAGTTGATAAACGCTATCGTTCGAGAATGAATGTACCGTTTGTGTTGGCGGATAGTGGTTTGGATGGCGAGTTTTTAAAATTGGCTGAACAGCAAGGTTTAAGTTCTTTGAAAGGTCATCGTATATCGGGTGGTATGCGAGCCAGTATTTATAACGCCATGCCGGAAGCCGGTGTCGATGCTTTAATCGAGTTTATGGCAGAGTTTGAACGTACGCATTAATAGACGATTATGAGCACCATTATCCCTTTGTCAGAGTTGCGGCAACAGATTGACAATATTGATCAGCAGATTTTGCAGTTGATCAATCAACGTGCCGAATGCGCGATACAAGTCGCTAAAACCAAGCAAGCAGAAGGCGAAACCGGTAGTTTTTATCGCCCAGATCGCGAAGCGCAAGTGTTACGGCGGATTAAAGAAATCAATCCAGGCCCTTTAAGCGATAACACAGCGGCACATCTATTTAGAGAAGTGATGTCGGCTTGTCTGGCATTGGAAAAACCTTTGGAAGTTGCTTATTTAGGCCCGCAAGGTACCTTTACCCAGCAAGCGACTTTCAAGCATTTTGGTCATGCGGTTAACGATATTCCAGTGCCGACTATCAATGAGATTTTCCAAGCCGTGGAAAGTGGTCATTGTCAGTTTGGGGTAGTGCCGGTCGAAAACTCAACCGAAGGCGTGATTGCTCATACTTTGGATCGCTTTATTAATTCACCGTTGCAGATTTGCGGTGAAGTCGAAATTCGTGTTCATCATAATTTGCTGGGCAAAATCAACTCGATGGCGGAAATCACCGAAGTGTATTCGCACCAACAATCCTTGGCACAATGCCGGCAATGGTTAAACAGCCATTTGCCGAATGTGGCTTGTACTGCGGTCAGTAGCAATGCCGAAGCCGCGCGTTTAGCGTCATTAGATCCAACTAAAGCGGCGATTGCCAGCTTAGTGGCTGCTGAATTGTATGATTTAAAAGTCCTTGAAGAAAACATCGAAGATGAAGCGAATAACACCACGCGCTTTATTGTGATTGGTCAGCAACAACCTGATTCAACCGGCATCGACAAAACCTCGATTTTAGTTTCAACCGGCAATCAGCCCGGCGCCTTACATAGAATTTTGGCACCGTTTGCCGAGAATGGCATCAGCATGGCGCATATCGAATCACGCCCTTCACGCCAAGGTTTGTGGGAATATGTGTTTTTTATCGATATTGATGGTCATCGTGACGATAGCGATGTCGCCAAGGCGCTTGATACTTTACAAAACAATGTCAAGTTACTGAAAATATTAGGTTCTTATCCCAAAGCCGTTATCTAACTTATTAAGCCGATGAATCAATTTTTATCTCTTGCCACCGCTGGCGTTCAAAAATTAGTCCCTTATGTGCCAGGTAAACCTGTCGAGGAATTACAACGTGAACTGGGTTTAGATGAGGTGATTAAACTAGCCTCCAATGAAAATCCATTGGGCACAGGCAGTAAAGTCATCGAAGCGATTCAAGCGACTATTCCCGAATTAACTCGCTATCCTGATGGCAGTGGTTTTAATCTAAAAGCGGCTTTATCGGCAAAATTAGGCGTCGAAGCGCAGCAAATTACTTTAGGCAACGGTTCCAGCGAAATTCTGGAATTGGTCATGCGTACCTTCGTGACCCCAGAGCATGAAGTGGTATTTTCCCAACACGCATTTGCTTTGTATCCGATTCTGACTCAAGCGGTCGGTGCGATTGCCAAAGTCGTGCCAGCGGTTAATTATGGTCATGATTTACAGGCGATGCGGGCACAAATCAGCGATAAAACTCGCGTGGTGTTTATTGCTAATCCTAATAATCCAACCGGTACTTTATTGCCAGAAGCGGATTTAAAAGCCTTTATTGCTGATTTACCGAAAGATGTATTGTGCGTATTGGATGAAGCTTATTATGAATTTGTCGATCCAGCACACAGAACCGAATCAATGGCTTGGCCAAATCAATTTCCTAATTTAATCATTGCTCGCACATTCTCGAAAGCCTTTGGTTTAGCGGGATTCAGAATCGGCTACGGGGTTTCTTCACCTGAATTGGCTGATTTATTAAATCGCGTTCGCCAGCCGTTTAACTGCAATATGTTGGCATTGGCTGCGGCTGAAGCAGCTTTAACCGATGTTGATTATTTACAACAAACTTTGGCAATCAATAATACTGGCATGGCGCAATTGACTGCTGGTTTTAAAGCCTTAGGTTTACCTTGGATTCCATCATCAGGTAACTTTGTTGCTGTCGATGTGTTGCAAACAGCGATGCCAATTTACAACGCCTTATTGCAAAAAGGCGTGATCGTGCGTCCAGTGGCTAACTACGAAATGCCTAATCATTTACGAGTCAGTATTGGCACAGAACGTGAAAACCAAATTTTCCTAGATGCATTAGCCGAGGTTTTACGGGGTGTTTAACCGACTATGCATTATCGGCGTCGGCTTAATTGGTGGCTCGATAGCCCGCGCTGCGCGTAGCAAAGGTTTATGCCAACAAATCGTTGCCTATGGGCAGCAGCACAATTTAGCTAACCTGCAATTAGCTCAGGAATTGGGCGTTATTGATCAGTTTTATACCGATATTGGTGAAGCGGTCAAAGAGTGTGATTTGGTGATTATCGCTACGCCTGTCGGCACGATGCAGACGATTTTTGAGCAGCTTAAACCTTATTGGAATCAACAAACCATTTATAGCGATGCGGGTAGCACTAAAGGCAGTGTGGTTACTGCATTAGAGGCTGTGTTTGGTGCTGTGCCGACTAATTTCGTTTTAGCTCATCCGATTGCGGGAGCGGAACGAAGCGGAGTGGCTGCTGCGAATCCGCAATTATTTGAAAATCGCCGTTTAATCATTACCCCGTTGGCTGATACAGAAAGCTATGCCTTAAATGCGATCAGCAATTTTTGGCAGCAATTGGGTTCCAGTGTTTCGCAAATGTCAGTTGAACATCACGACACCGTGTTAGCGGCTACCAGTCATTTACCGCATATTTTAGCGTTTGCCTTGGTCGGTCTATTGGGTCGCAAAGACGAACAGCGGGAAATTTTTAAATATGCTGCCGGTGGTTTTAAAGATTTTAGCCGGATTGCTTCGAGCGATCCGACCATGTGGCAAGATATTTGTTTGGCAAACAAACAAGAAATCATTCCTTTAATTCAGCAATATCAAGATGAATTAAGCAAAATCCAGCAATTATTGGCTTCCGACCAAGGGGCCGCGCTTTTTGAAACCTTTACGTATGCCAGAAATGCTCGGCAGCGTTTTCTCGACCAACAAGAAGACTGAGAATTTACTATGTCACAATCCGTTACCTTTCAAGTTCAACCCGGTGGTAGTTTGCGCGGCGAAATTCGCGTTCCTGGTGATAAATCTATGTCCCATCGTTCAATTATGCTGGGTTCACTAGCTGAAGGCGTGACTCATGTTAGAGGCTTTTTAAATGCCGAAGATGCGATGTCAACCTTGGAAGCCTTTCGCGCCATGGGCGTTAAAATCGAAGGGCCGGTTAATGGCGAAGTTACCATTCACGGCGTCGGTAAACACGGTTTGCAAGCGCCGACTAAACCTTTGTATTTAGGTAATTCTGGTACCTCGATGCGTTTATTAAGCGGTTTATTGGCGGGTCAGCCATTTAACTCTACTTTGACCGGTGACGAGTCTTTAGAATCACGTCCTATGCGCCGCGTTACTGCGCCATTGGCTTTAATGGGTGCTGAAATTGAAACCCAAGAAAATGGCACCGCGCCTTTGCATATCAAAGGTAAAGCCGGTCAGTTACAAGGCATTAATTACGATATGCCGATTGCCAGCGCACAGGTTAAATCCTGCTTATTGTTAGCTGGTATGTACGCAGAAGGCGATACTACTGTCACCGAACCAGCACCCACTCGTGATCATACCGAACGTATGTTGACCGGTTTCGGCTATCCAGTTAAACACCAAGGCAGTACCGCGACTATCAATAACCAAGGTAAATTGACCGCAACTCAAATCGACGTACCGAGTGATATTTCTTCAGCGGCGTTCTTTTTAGTGGGTGCCAGCATTGCCCCTGATTCAGACGTGACTTTGAACCATGTTGGTATCAATCCAACCCGTACTGGCGTGATTGATATTTTGCGTTTGATGGGTGCGGATATTGAAGTGTTAAACCAGCGTTCAGTGGGCGGTGAGCCTGTGGCTGATTTGCGTGTGCGTTCTAGCCAATTAAAAGGCATAGCAATTCCAGAACATTTGGTGCCATTAGCGATTGATGAATTCCCAGTGTTGTTTGTGGCGGCTGCTTGTGCAGAAGGTCAAACTACATTGACTGGCGCAAAAGAATTGCGGGTTAAAGAATCTGATCGAATTCAAGTAATGGCCGATGGTTTACAAATTCTAGGTGTTGACGCCCAGCCAACCGAAGACGGTATGGTGATTCAAGGCGGCAGCATTGGTACTGGCGTAGTGGAGTCGCATGGCGATCACCGGATTGCGATGTCATTCTCAATTGCTGGCTTACGTTCTAGCGGCCCAATTACCATCAATAACTGCGCCAACGTCAACACTTCATTCCCAGAGTTTAAGCAATTAGCGACTCATTTGGGTTTGAATTTAACTAGCATCTAAAAAATCTAGCAGTGGGTTGGGGCAGCGCCTTAATCCACTGCTGGCTACACTTGAAATAATATGACCACCATTCCAGTTCTTACCATAGATGGCCCTAGCGGTGCTGGCAAAGGCACAGTTAGTCGCGCGATTGCTCGCCAATTAGGTTGGCATTATTTAGATAGCGGTTCAATTTATCGTTCATTAGCCATTGGCTGTTTACAAACCGATTTAGACTTAAACAACATTGACGCTGTGTGCCAAGTTGCTGAAGCTATGCAATTAAGTTTCGATTGCGGCGAAACGCTGCAGGTTAAGCTGAATGGTCAAGATATTACAGCGCTATTAGGCACAGAACAGGTTGGCAATACCGCGTCGATAGTCGCTACATATCCCGCAGTACGTGCGTTGTTATTGCAAAAACAAAAGGATTTTCAACAACTGCCAGGTTTAGTGGCCGATGGTCGCGATATGGGCAGCGTGGTATTTCCTGATGCAGAATTTAAGGTTTATTTGACGGCCAGTGCCGAGGAAAGAGCTTCAAGAAGGCATAAGCAGTTGATTGAAAAGGGAATTGATGCTAACCTTGATCGAATTACCCTTGAGATTCAAGAACGTGATCAACGCGATCAACAACGTGCAACTGCACCATTGATGATTCCTGAAGGCGCGCAAGTGATTGATTCTTCTAGTCTAAGTATCCAACAGGTGATAGACGAGGTAATAAATTTAGTCCATTAGGGCTTGATTGGTGGTTGTCGATAATCGGCAACTTTATTTTAATTTTTTGATATAAAAAAACTTGTTTGTGTTCTAACAAGTTTGGGAAAGAAGAGAATGAGCGAAAGCTTTGCACAATTATTAGAAGAGAGTTTTGCCAAGACTGAAATGCGTCCTGGTGCAATGTTAATCGGTACTGTTATTGATATCGAAAACGAATTCGTTATCGTCAGCACACAAGCAAAATCAGAAGGTGTCATTCCAAAATGGCAATTCTTGAATGCTGATGGCGATCTTGAAGTCAATATCGGTGACGAAGTTGAAGTAGCTCTTGATTTATTCGAAGACGGCCTAGGCGCCACACTTCTTTCCCGCGACAAAGCTAAGAAAAGCAAAGCTTGGACTGAGCTTGAAAAAGCATTTGATACCCAAGAAACCGTTATCGGTCGCATCAATGGCAAAGTTCGCGGTGGTTTCACTGTGGCAGTTGGCGCATTGCGTGCATTCTTACCTGGTTCATTGGTTGACGTTCGTCCTATCCGCGACACCACATTCTTGGAAAACCGCGATTTAGAATTCAAAGTCATCAAAATCGACCAAAAACGCAACAATGTTGTGTTGTCTCGTCGTGCTGTCGTTGAAAGCGAATACAGCGCAGAAAGAGAAGAATTAGTTAAAACCCTACAAGACGGCGCTATCGTTACTG
>CAIZCB010000385.1 GCA_903931355.1 uncultured Pseudomonadota bacterium | reverse complement strand
TTGGTATCAATGGCGGCTTGTACGCCACGCACAAAACGTTCGCCAACGACAGAGCCCATAGAGCCGCCCATGAATTTAAATTCAAAAGAAGCAGCAACCACTGGCACTTGCTTGATACTGCCTTGCATCACCAACAAGGCATCTGTCTCACCTACTTCACTTTGTGAAGACTTAATGCGATCAACATAGCGTTTAGTATCTTTAAACTTTAAAGGATCCATAGGTTGAACTTCGGCACCAATTTCAATACGACCTTCCTCATCAAGTAATACATTCAACCTATCTCTTGCAGAGATACGATTGTGGTAATCACACTTAGGACAAACTTCAGCGTTAGCTTCTAGGTCGGTACGGTATAGGACAGAATCACACTTAGGGCATTTACTCCAAAGCCCTTCAGGCACGTTCTTCTTACTAGCGCCAATCACTCGATTGATTTTTGGTGGCAGGATTTTTTGTAACCAACTCATCGCTTATTCCTTTTCTCGTTAAAACGAGGCTTGATGTCAATCATGCGTCAATTGCAGCGCGAAGCTCCGCTGTCAGCGCTATTAGATTTGCAACAACATTATCAGCTGTTGATTTTTCAACTTCTTGTACCATACGACTTCCCACCACCACGGCATCTGCGATCCCTGCAACAGCTTTGGCAGTCTCAGCATCGCGCACACCAAAACCAACGCCAATAGGTAAGTTAGTTTGTGTGCGAATAACGGCAACACGGTCAGCCACCTCTACAATGTCGAGATTTTTCGAGCCTGTTACACCCTTGAGCGAAACATAGTAAACAAAACCGCTTGCTTGATTGACAATAAGGTCTACTCGCGTAGCCTCTGTTGTTGGTGATAGCAAGAACACGGGATCAATATCACGTGCTTTCAGCATTGCATTAAACTCGGTTGATTCTTCAGGTGGATAATCTACGGTCAACACACCATCTACACCCGCATCTTTAGCGGCATCTGCAAACATCTCAACGCCCATCGCTTCGATAGGATTAGCGTATCCCATCAAAACAATTGGCGTTATATTATCTTGCTGACGAAACTCTTTAACGAGCGCAAGAACCTTACGAAGCCCGACCTTGTGCACCAAAGCTCGCTCGCTTGCACGCTGAATCACAGGCCCATCAGCCATTGGATCAGAAAAAGGAACGCCCAATTCAATCAAGTTCGCACCAGCCTTAACCAAACCATGCAACATCGCAACGGTTTGATCAGGATGTGGATCTCCCGCGGTAATAAATGGAATAAGGGCTTTTTTGCCAGATTGCTTGAGTGTTGCAAAAGTAGTTTGAATACGTGACATAGGATTAAAGGGTAATTCCAGAAAGTTGAGCGACTGTGTTCATGTCTTTATCACCACGACCAGAAAGGTTAACCAAGATAATTTGGTCTGGAGACATCGTTTTAGACAGCTGCTCAGCATAAGCAAGTGCATGACTGGATTCTAAAGCCGGAATAATTCCTTCTATCCTGCATAGATTATGGAAAGCTGCCATGGCTTCATCATCCGTAATCGCCACATACTCAGCGCGCTTAATATCTTTTAACCAAGCATGCTCAGGTCCTACCCCTGGATAATCCAGACCTGCTGAAACTGAGTGCGTTTCAATGATTTGACCATCTTCGTCTTGCATTAAATAGGTACGGTTTCCATGAAGTACACCTACTGCACTATTTGCGGTGAGGGGCGCAGCATGCTTACCCGTTTCTATTCCATGCCCAGCAGCTTCAACGCCGATTAACTTCACAC
>CAIZCB010000384.1 GCA_903931355.1 uncultured Pseudomonadota bacterium | reverse complement strand
TATAATTTTAATCATTATCTTTTTTCACCTAAACCACAAATACAATACTTGATCATGGCTTCTAGCAAGGAATCTTTAACCTCGATAAGCAAATTTTTCCAAACTCCGTTAGGTAGTAATTTGGCTGTAGGGGCATGTATTGCTTTAATTTTGGGTGCAATGATCACAACTTGGTTATGGGTAGAAAAACCTGATTTCAAGGTATTGGTATCCAACTATTCCGACCGTGACGGCGGCGCAATTATTGCGTCATTACAACAAATGAACGTACCTTATCAGTACGCAGAAAATGGTAATGCAATCTTAATACCCGCCGACCGAGTCCACGATGTCCGCTTAAAACTGGCTACGCAAGGCTTACCTAAAACAGGCAATATTGGCTTTGAACTAATGGAAAGCCAAAAAATAGGCACCTCACAATTCTTAGAACAAATTAACTTTCAACGGGCACTTGAAGGTGAATTAGCTAGATCGATTAATTCCATCGCCTCAGTCCAAACATCGCGGGTTCATTTAGCCATCCCCAAACCATCAGTATTTGTTCGTGAAAAACAAAAACCAACGGCTTCGATTTTATTATCTTTACATCCAGGTAGAAAACTCGACCAACAACAAATTGATGGCATTTTGCATCTTGTCTCCAGCAGCATTCCAGAGTTATTGACAGAAAACGTTACTATCGTTGATCAAAACGGTAACTTACTAACCAAATCCGCGAATGACACCACAGACAATCAGCTTGATCCTAGCCAACTAAACTATGTAAACGAATTACAAAACGGCATAGTTCGCAGAATCGAATCTATTCTGATGCCAATTTTGGGACAAGAAAACATTCGAGCCGAGGCAACTGCCGATGTTGATTTTTCTCATAGCGAGCAAGCAGCCGAAATTTATACCCCCAACAACACAGCCAATAATGTTGCCAAGCGTAGTGAACATAGCAAATCATCGAGTAGTGATAATGGCAGCAATAAAGCCGGCGGTATCCCCGGTGCCTATTCAAACCAACCGGGTCAACTTGGTCAGTTAAATCAAATACCAATGCTCAACCAACCGACGCCGCCTGCCAGCGCCAGTCAATCCAGTGACGAGCATGAAACCACCACCAACTATGAAGTCGATAAAACGGTTCGCTTTGTTAAAAATCCAACCGGAACCATTAAACGTCTGACGGTTGCAGTGGTGGTCAATTACAAAACCGAAGTGGATAGCAACGGTAAACCTATCAGTATTGCCTTTACCGAGGAAGACAAACTACAAATTACTAACCTTGTAAAACAAGCAATGGGCTACAAAGAAGACCGAGGTGACGCCCTCTGCGTGGTTAACATTGCTTTTAAAAAAGTAAACACCGAACAAATAGACAGCCCAGATTTTTGGAATCAATTCTTAACGCTCGAAAACACAAAAATCGCAGGCCAATACCTATTTGCTATTGCAATCATTGCTTACCTTTTTAAATTACTAAAACCATTAATTAAAAACCTACCCTTAACAAAATCAACCAACCCATCCAAACAATCAACAGTTGAAGATCAACCGATTAATATTGAATCTGCTAGAAAAATAGCTGCTGAAAATCCTCAAATAGTGGCCAGTGTTGTTAAAAACTGGATGAATCATGAGTGAAGCAAGCGTACAAAAAGCGGCAATTTTGATGCTTGCACTTGGCAAAAATGAAGCCGCCGAAGTTCTAAAATACCTAGAACAACATGAAGTTGAAAAACTGGGTAGCGCGATGTCGGCGATGAAAAGCGTATCCACCGAAGATTTGGAACATGTACTGCGTGACTTTCATCATGACTCAATCAATCAAACACTGTTTGGTATCGATTCAGAAAACTACATACGCCATGTACTCACTAAAGCACTGGGTGAAGATAGAGGAAATAATTTAGTTAATAGAATAATGGTGACTCACGATATTTCTGGTATCGAACGCTTAAAACTAATGGAAAGCAAAGCCATTGCCGACTTAATTACTCAAGAACACCCTCAAATTATTGCCACCATCATGGTTCATCTTGATCCCATGCAGGCGAGTAAGGTATTGATTGAATTACCTGAAAATATAAGAGCAGAAGTGCTATTAAG
>CAIZCB010000383.1 GCA_903931355.1 uncultured Pseudomonadota bacterium | reverse complement strand
CCGCCTTGTTCAATGGCTTTTTGCAACACGGTTTTTATCGCTGTCGCCAAACGCTGATAGCCAATTAAATCAATCTCCCCCGCTGGCCGTTCAGGATGTAAACCGGCTAGAAACAGCGATTCACTGGCATAGATATTCCCCACGCCCACCACAATATGACTATCCATAATCAAAGATTTAATCGGCAAACGCCGAGACCCCGCGCGTTGCTGTAAATACTCACCGCTAAAATCAGCCGATAAAGGCTCTGGCCCTAAAACCGCTAACAAAGGATGTTGGCTAGGCTGTTCCGCCCACAACGCCGCGCCAAACTTACGCGGATCGTTGAGCCTTAACACCGTGTCATCGGCAAAAATCAGATCAAGATGATCATGTTTGCCCACCGCGACCTCAGGATTAGTAATCCGCAAATTGCCGGACATCCCCAAATGCAATAACAAACTACCGTTAGCGCAGTTTAACAGCAGATATTTACCGCGCCGCTCCACGCTTTTCAGGTTTTGACCGATTAGCAAATCTGCTAAATTATCCGGCACCGGCCAGCGCAATTTTGGCTGGCGGACAATGACATTTTTAAATACTTTGCCAACGATATGCGGACTAATGCCGCGCCGACTGGTTTCAACTTCGGGTAATTCAGGCATGGTTTTACAGTTTTGATAAAAGGAAGCTGGTTTCAGCTTGCAGCTTGCCACGGCTTAAGATCAATTTCCAACGACTGCCGCCACATTGACGCCATAGCTGCGCCGAGCGTATCCCCGCTAACAACACGCTACGGATTTTATTGATCGTAAACGGCGAGCTAAGATATTGCTGATTGCCGATCACCATAATTCTCGGCTGTAAGCTACTGATGGTTTGGTGATAAATATCAGCAAAATTAGCCAAAACATTCTCATGCAAAATGCCATAGTGTTCGGCCTGTGCTTGGGCGCGAATCATGCCGTCATAAATGGTTTTTTGCATTTCAGGGCGATTCGCCAATTGTTTTTGCAAATGCACTAATTGCCCTGCATAGCGAACTTGCTCAGGACTACTCAAAGCTTTGCTACTTAATTGCTGATCAAGTTGCAATAAGCCTTGTTTAATACCGCCTAAGCCACCGTAAACATCCAGCACGCTGTCGGCATCGATTTTTAATAAGCTAGTTAAACTGGCATCTATAGCACGACTGTCCGACAAGCCGGTGGTGGCTAATTGATTGACCAGCCAGCAGGCTTGGCTTAAGCCCGCAAGGGCAATAGTTTGATTATGTATAGACTGTAAAGGCATAGTGAAAACTAACAGGGTTAATCGGCTTTAACAGGGTTGCCGGATTGAATCCAGCCTTGAATACCATTGCTTAAATGGTAAATATTTTTTTCGCCGTGCTGCGCCAAGAGTTCGCCGATTTTGCTACTGCGATTACCCGAACGGCAAACCAGAATCACCGGTTGGTCAGAAGATGATTTTAATTTCTGTAAATCCGACAACCATTTATCAGCATCAAACTTACCGTTGCTGTCAAAACCTTGCAGTTTTTGACTGTTGGGAATAATGCCCGAAGCTTGCCATTCAGCCGGTGTCCGCACGTCAACAATCAAGGCATTCTGGCTTTGTTGTAGGCTGTGTAACTGTTCAGGGTTAAGTTGCCCCAAGCCATTAGCGAATAATGGCGGACTAATTAATAAGCTTAAAACGAAAAAAAATGATTTCAGAGTCATTGAATACACCAAAGATTAAGATTACAAAGGTCGCTTCGCTAGTTTACGAACTAAGAGGCATTGAACTATGATGAAGATTAGACTCGCCTTATATCATGTTCGGTAATTTTGCGTCGAGTCTATCTGTTCAATCACCTGAAAGGAGCACACTATGTCAGAAACTATCGTCTTGAATGTAACCGGTATGAAATGCGGCGGCTGCGAATCCAGCCTTACTAATAAATTATCCGCTTTAGAGGGCGTGTTATCAGTACAAGCCTCGCATCAGCAAAAGCGGGTTGAAGTCGCCTACGAGCCTGAGCAAATCGATGTAGATGATATTGAAGACGCGATTATCGACGCTGGCTTTAAAGTCGAAGATTAAGGTTTTTATGAATACCACATCCCCAACATCAGAAACTATCCGATTATCTATCCTCGGTATGCGCTGTGCCGGCTGTATTGCTGCAGTGGAAACAGCATTGCAAGCGGTTGCGGGTGTGGAAAGCGTCAGCGTCAATTTTGCCGATCATTCAGCAACCGTGACTGGCCAATTAGACGTCGATTTACTGAAACAAGCCCTCAAAACCAGTGGTTACGATGCCGCAGTGATGGAGGGCTTGGAAGACCCCGAAGATGAACAAATCCAGCAACAACAGCATTATCGGCAGTTAATGATTAAAGCCGGTGTCGCTGGCGGATTAGGTTTGTTTTTGATGCTAGGCGAGCACAGTTTTCCGGCTATCAACACCGCAGAAGGGCGCGGATTTTGGTCGTTTGTTTCCTTGCTGACCTTGGCTGTGCTGTTTTATTCCGGCGGTCATTTCTTTCAAAGCGCCTACAAATTAATCAAAGTCAAACAAGCCAATATGGACACTTTGATTTCATTAGGCACAGGCTCGGCTTGGCTATATTCAACAGTGTTAATCGATTTTTCACAGCAACTACCGTCATTATCCGCTCACGCCTATTTTGAAGCCTCGGCAGTGATTTTAGCGTTTATCAATTTAGGCAACGCCTTAGAAACGCGGGCTAGAGGCAAAACTTCGGCGGCAATTCGGGCTTTATTAGGCTTGCAACCTCGAACTGCGCGGGTAGTGCGTGACGGCCAAGAAATTGATATTGCCATTGACCAAGTTGGCTTAGGCGAAACCTTACGAGTTAGACCTGGCGAAAAAATCCCCGTCGATGGTTTGGTGTTAGAGGGGCATTCTAATGTTGATGAGTCGATGCTGACTGGTGAAGCAATGCCGGTTGAGAAAACCCTCGGCGCTAAAGTCGCGGCTGGCACCATCAATCAGCAAGGCAGTTTCTTATTCACCGCCACCCGCATCGGTCGCGATACCGCGCTGGCGCAGATTATCCAAAGCGTTCGCCAAGCGCAAAACAGCAAACCTGCGTTAGCCAAATTAGCCGACAAAATCTCAGCGGTTTTTGTGCCTACCGTAGTCGCGATTGCCGCGCTAACCTTTTTAGTCTGGTTAATCGTTGGCCCCGAGCCCGCTTTAGGCTATGCCTTCGTCACCTCAATGACGGTTTTAGTAATTGCTTGTCCTTGCGCTTTAGGTTTAGCAACGCCGATTTCGGTGATGGTTGCGGTAGGCCGCGCCGCGCAAATCGGTATCTTGATTCGCCAAGGCGAAGCTTTACAAACCGCTGGCAAAATCAGCTGTTTAATCCTCGATAAAACCGGCACTGTCACAGCAGGCAAACCGGCATTAGCGGCTGTTGTGGCCTTGGCTGATCACAGTGAACGCGAGGTTTTACATTACGCCGCTAGCTTAGAATCCGGTTCCGAACATCCTTTAGCCAGCGCAATTTTGGCGGCCGCTGCCGAGCAAAATTTAAAACTGCACAAAGTCAGAAAATTCCAAGCCATCAGCGGCCAGGGGATTAGTGGTCGGATTAACGATCAAGTTTGTTTATTTGGCAACCTAGCTTTAATGACCGCTAACGGCATTGAGGTTGGCGTTCACCAAGCCCGCCTTGACCAACTCGCCAGCCAAGGCCAAACCCCGATGTTGTTAGCGGTAGCCGAACAATTAATCGGCATCGTCGCGGTTGCCGACCCGATTAAATCCGATTCCGCCCAAGCCGTTCAGCAATTACAACAGCGCGGGATTCGAGTGTTAATGGTCACCGGCGATAACCCCATCACCGCCCAAGCCATCGCCAAACAAGCCGGCATCAGCGAATTTCGCGCCCAAGTGCTACCGCAAGACAAAGCTGCGGTAGTTAAAGAATTACAAGCCCAAGGCGAAATTGTCGGCATGGTCGGAGACGGCATCAACGACGCCCCCGCCTTAGCCCAAGCCGATGTCGGTTTTGCTATTGGCACTGGTACCGATGTCGCGATAGAAAGCGCTGATATTGTCTTGTTACAAGGCTCGTTATTGAAAATCGGCCAAGCGATCAGCCTGTCAAAACTGACAGTGCGCAACATCCAGCAAAACTTGATTGGTGCGTTTTTCTACAACAGCATCGGCATTCCGGTTGCCGCTGGCTTGCTGTATCCGTTATTTGGGATTTTGCTGAATCCGATGTTAGCAGGGGCGGCAATGG
>CAIZCB010000382.1 GCA_903931355.1 uncultured Pseudomonadota bacterium | reverse complement strand
GTAGCTACTGTTGAGCCAGAAGAGCCTCGCTACGATTTCTATACAATTTTGCCGCAAGCGGAAGTTGTTGTTCCTGATTATGAAATTAAAACGCGGGTTCGTGAAGAGCTGGTCGGAAAAACCAAAACGACTAAATACATGATGCAAGCCGGATCATTCCGTGATGTTGCCGATGCAGAGCGTCACAAAGCGAAACTTGCACAACTAGGCATTGAATCGCGAGTTGAAGCGGCAAAAGTCAATAATGTGATGTGGCACCGTGTCAAAGTAGGTCCTTACGATAATTCCTCAAGCGTATCGACTATTAAAGATTTGTTAATTAAAAATGGCATTGGCGTGATTGTTACCGAAGGTAATAGTAATCAATAAAATGTTTTAACTTTGTTGTTGCAAATCTAATGCCGCTTGGTAAAGCAGTTTTTTGCGTTGGCCGGTAATTTCAACCGCTAAAGCGACGGCGGTTTTGATCGAACATTGCTTTAGCAACAGACTTAAAATCCGCATTTCTTCATCGCTAATGTCTTTGCCTTCTTCGGCAACAGTAACGCCGTCAACAATCACCACAAATTCGCCTTTACGCATGTTTTCTTCGTTTTGAACGCGTAATAGCAAATTAGTAAGACTGTCTTTAACGATTGTTTCGTGCAATTTAGTGATTTCGCGAGCGATGACTATTTGATGGTCAGCTGGAAAAATGGTCAGCATATCTTCTAAGGCAGCCTGAATTCGGTGACTGGATTCGTAAAACGCCCAAGTGGATGTGTCGTTTAGTTTTTCCTGAAAAAAGTTTTTGCGAGCTGAAGAGGTTCTCGGTAAAAAACCTTCAAAGCTAAAGCGGCTTAATGCCATGCCAGAAGCTGATAGCGCAGCAATCAAAGCGCAAGCACCGGGAATCGGTGAAACCTCTACCGATTGCTGTTTAGCTAGTTTGACTAATGGTAAACCTGGATCGCTTAATAACGGTGTACCCGCGTCGGATATTAAGGCAATTGATTCGCCGGCTAACATGCGGTCAACTAAGCCTTGTGAGGCTTTATCTTCGTTGTGTTGATGTAAGGAAATCAGCGGTTTGTTAATGCCATAGTGTTGCAAAAGCATTCGTGCGTGACGGGTATCTTCGGCAGCGATTAAATCAACTTGTTTGAGCACTTCAATCGCTCTAAAACTAAAATCGGCCAGATTACCGATTGGTGTGGCAACCACGTATAATTTGCCGCTCATTGCTTACGCTGTCCTGTTTGATTTGAATATATTCATATTATCCGTGGTCAGAACTGATTTTGCTGGAGTTTTGCAGGTTAAGGGGAGCTGATATGTTGAGTAAGCCGAAAGCGAAGCATCTTCAAACCGGTGATAATGCCGAGCAGAGAGCATTGCAATATTTACAGCAACAAGGCTTGCAGTGGCTTTGTAGCAATTTTCGCTGCAAGTATGGTGAGCTGGATTTGGTAATGAAAGACGGCGCTAGCTTAGTGATTATCGAAGTACGTTACCGAAAGTCTGAGCAATTTGGCGGTGCTTTAGAAAGTATCACCGCCCAAAAACAAGCAAAAATAATCACCGCTACCCAACATTATTTGGCTGCTAATAATTTGTATCACCTGCCAATTCGTTTTGATGTGGTGGCAGTGTCGGGCGATAATCGCCTTAATTGGATTAAAAACGCATTTCAAACTTAATTTATGAGCTTACAAGATCGCATCATCAACCACTTTTCAGACAGCATCCAAACCAAACAGGATGCAATGGCCAGCTTATGTGAGTTGATTGAATTTGCTTCACAAAAGATTGTAGAAGCCTTGGTTAATGATAAAAAAGTCCTGACTTGTGGCAACGGCGGTTCGGCTGGTGATGCCCAGCATTTTTCATCGGAAATGCTCAACCGTTTTGAGCGCGAGCGTCCAGCTCTGCCGGCGATTGCTTTAAGTACCGATACATCGACCATTACCTCGATTGCCAATGACTATCATTACGATGAAATATTCGCCAAGCAATTAAGAGCGCTTGGTCAGTCAGGTGATATTTTGTTGATCTACACCAGTAGCGGTAACTCTGCTAACTTGGTCAAAGCGGCGAAAGTAGCACATGAAAAAGATATGACGGTCATTGCTTTAAGTGGCAAAGATGGTGGTGCATTAGCTGCGGCATTAAGAGAGTCGGATATTGAAGTACGAGTACCTTCTTGGTCCACCGCCAGAATTCAAGAAGTACATTTATTAATTTCGCATTGCTTATGCGATTTAATTGACCATCAATTATTTGGTGGCTGAGAATTAATCAAAATTGAACGTCGTTAATAAGGCGTTTTGGTCTTGAAGGTGATGGTGTTTATGCCATCACCTTGTCTTAGATATTAGCTGTTGGTTATGTTAAATGTGGTTATAACAATAACGCATAAAAATGCCAGTGTGTGTATTACAAAAGCAGTTTTTCCTACTCTATTTGCCTTTTCTTTTTGATTTGATTTTGCATAATATTCTGTATATATCGATGAAAATATAACTATGGGTATTAGGCTAAATATAAAAATCTGAATAATGTCAATATTAGAAAAATGTGTTGCAATCGGTAGTGATGCGTCAATTGAGTTTTTATTGCCTATTGATAAAAATATCGCCGCGCCAGACATAGCCATTCTTGGCGATAATTCTAATACCGAGCGTAAATGAGGGGTGCTATTGGTCAATGAAACAATCAGTAGTAATAAAGTCGCAACTAGATAGCCTGTTAGATTGCTAACAAATACACGCGTACCGTTGCGTTGGATAGGAATTTCATAAACTAATCTTGGGTACGATGATACTTTTTCATTTAAAAAGCCAAAATTAGTTGGATATTCAAAAGCAAAACTTTTATTTCCTTGCGTGGGTTGATAAAAGTGTGCTGCATAAACAGGAGCGAAAGTACCAATCCCGACGTTACCTTGAACAACC
>CAIZCB010000381.1 GCA_903931355.1 uncultured Pseudomonadota bacterium | reverse complement strand
AAAGAGAAGAATTAGTTAAAACCCTACAAGACGGCGCTATCGTTACTGGTATCGTTAAAAACCTTACCGATTACGGTGCGTTTATTGATCTTGGCGGTGTTGACGGTCTGTTACACATCACTGATATGGCATGGCGTCGTGTTCGTCACCCATCTGAGTGTGTTGAAATCGGCCAAGAAATCAAAGTTAAAGTTCTTAAATTTGATAAAGATAAAACCCGCGTATCGTTGGGCATGAAACAAATGGATGAAGATCCATGGCAAAACATTGCTCGCCGCTACCCAGCTGGTAGCCGCGTATTCGGTAAAGTTAACAACTTGACCGATTATGGTTGCTTCGTTGAAATCGAAGAAGGCGTTGAAGGTTTGGTTCACGTTTCTGAAATGGATTGGACCAACAAAAACGTCAACCCATCTAAAGTTGTTCAATTGGGCGACGAAGTTGAAGTTATGGTTCTTGAAATCGACGAAGAACGTCGTCGTATTTCATTGGGCATGAAACAATGCCGTTCAAACCCTTGGGATGAGTTCGCAGCAACTCACAACAAAGGTGACAAAATCAGCGGCAAAATCAAATCTATCACTGATTTCGGTATCTTCATCGGATTGGATGGTGGTATTGATGGTTTGGTTCACATGTCTGACATTTCTTGGAATGAAAACGACGAAGAAGCGATCCGCAACTACAAAAAAGGTGACGAAGTTGAAACCGTTATCTTGGCAGTTGACTCAGAACGTGAACGTATTTCTTTGGGCATCAAACAATTGGAACAAGACCCATTCCAAAACTACATTGCCGTTCATGAAAAAGGCAGCTTAGTTAAAGGTACTATCAAAGAAGTTGACGCTAAAGGTGCAGTAATTACTTTGGCTGACAATGTTGAAGGTTACTTACGCGCTGCTGAAATTCAACGTGACCGCGTTGAAGATGCACGTACTCTGTTGAAAGAAGGTGAAGAAATCGAAGCTAAATTTATTGGCGTCGACAAAAAAACCAAATCAATTTCTTTGTCTATCAAAGCTAAAGACGTTGAAGAAGAGTCAAATGCAATTAAAGATTACTCACAACAAAGTGCTGGCACCGCCACACTAGGTGACATCTTTAAACAAATGGATAAATAAAACCATCTGCAATAGTGACATGGGCTTTAGGGCTCATGTCACTCTCTTCTATTATTCAGGGTTGAATGTGACAAAATCAGAATTAATAGTGGTGTTGGCTGAGAAGCAACCACATCTCGCGCTTAAAGATGTTGAATTAGCGGTTAGATGTGTAGTCGATCACTTGAGTGATACTTTATCTAGCGGCGAAAGAATAGAAATCCGAGGTTTTGGCAGTTTTTCTTTGCATCATCGTACAGCTCGTTTAGGACGTAATCCTAAAACCGGCGAAGCGGTGTCATTAACTGAAAAACATGTGCCACATTTTAAACCTGGCAAAGAAATGCGGGACATGGTTGATGCCTCCCGTGAGAAATTCCCAATCATCGATTAATTTTTCTTGGTCTATACGCCTGTATAGGCTGACGATCCTTAAAAAATTCATGATGGCTATTCGGCTGGTTCGCGCTGGCCGCTTGGCTTTTCAATAAAAACAATCTCCTTAAATGCTCGGTTTACGCCGGACAATCAACTTTCAGCGTAAAATTTCCAGCTATTCCGTAAAAGCTGTTTTTAGCCATTTCAATACATGATCAAACGTATTCTTATTATTGCTTTGTTAAGCGTGCTTATTTTT
>CAIZCB010000380.1 GCA_903931355.1 uncultured Pseudomonadota bacterium | reverse complement strand
CTGCATTACGGCTATTGGGATCAAGCCACGCCATACAATCAGCACCAAGCCTTACTCAACAAAAACCAAATTTTGTACGAAAAAGCCGGTATTAAAGCCACTGATAAAGTCTTGGATGCTGGCTGTGGTATCGGTGGTAGCACGATTTGGATGGCAAAAAACCACGGCAACACCGTGACCGGCATCACCATCAGCGCCCAACAAGCCCAATATGCCGCGCAACACGCCCAACGTCACGGCGTCAGTGAATTAGTGAATTTTGAAGTGGCTGATTTTTGCGCGACACCCTTTGCCGATGAATCCTTTGATGTGGTCTGGGCGCTAGAAAGCTCCTGCCATGCCTTAAACAAAGGCGATTTTCTCCGCGAAGCGTTCCGCGTCTTGCGAAAAGGCGGGCGTTTAGTGGTTTGTGATGGTTTTGTCCTGCAACGTCAATTTGACGAACGCCAATGGCAAGCGGTGGTAACTTGTCTAAATGGCTGGGCGGTACCTAATTTATGTGGGCGAGATGAGTTTTTTGGCTTATTGCAACAACAAGGTTTTAACAACGCCGAATGCCACGACATTACCGCTCAAACCTTGCCATCTGCCGATTACATGTACAAAGTCGCTAAACGCTTGCAGCCGGTACAAAAAATCAGTCAATGGCTAGGATTAAGAACCAAAGCCCAAACCGCAAATTACTTGGTGGGATTAGCCCAGCATGTGTTATTTAGCGAAAAACTCACCGAATATTGTATTTTTACAGCGGAAAAAAACTGATCGTCTTGTTATGAAACTAACTTCAATTAAATCGATAGTCCTTATTTTTCCATTCTGCTTTGTGTTGGGTTGTGCCTCTGCGCCCGTTAATAGCGGCCACGATAGTTTTGCTGATTATGCGGAGTCGGTATTTCGGCGCCAGAATCAATTAAGTAGTCGCTTGATGATGTTGAATGATGCTGCTGATGAAGATAATGAAGCGTTTGATGTTGCCGATCAGGAAATGCGCGATGCCTGTCATTTATTAAATGAATACGCCGAACGTGAAATTAGCGGTGAAAGTATGGGGTTGCGGTTTAAATCCAAAGTGCAAGACAGTATTGAGGCTTGTGATAAAAGTGTGCAGCGGATGGAAGCGTTGTTTGCAACTACGGTCAAAGACCATTAATTAAATTAATAATCGCGGCTAATATTGTTTACCGTCCCTATCTTGCCAATACACTGGATCACTAATCAGTGCAAAATTCCGTTCGTGGTCGGCTTGTCGAATCACGAACGGTTAAAAGTAAACAGTTCTGTACAATAAAGGCAGAACCTTTCCTAGCCAGTTGAAAAATCCAGATTATGTCGTTTATTTTGGCGTTAATCGCAGTAAAACCTTCTCCAAAAATTCAACCTTCTGCTCCATATCCTCAAATTTCTGTGTAAATCGTAATTTATCCGCGCCATCAAATTTATAAACCTGCGCTTGAGTCTGAATCATGGTGATTAACTCGCCAGTGTCAATTTGCGGGGTTGAGGTAAAGATAATCCGACCACCCGTTGCATGGGCTTCGAGTTTTTTAATGCCTAAATGCGCGGCTTGTTGTTTTAACTCGGTGACTGCAAACAGGGCTTTGGTTTGATCGGGTAACAAACCAAAACGGTCAATCATTTCGACTTTTAAGGCCCGTAAATCATCGCTGGTTTCAGCGCTGGCAATACGTTTGTATAACACCAAACGGGCGTGAATGTCCGGCAGGTAATCTTCGGGAATCAAGGTGGCAGTTTGTAAATCAACTTCTGGGCCGTAATCGAACGGTGCATCAAGCTCCGGCTGTTTGCCGGATTGCAAAGCTTTCACCGCGCGTTCCAGCAATTCGGTGT